>JBBSPQ010000057.1:0-8369 GCA_038258585.1 Pseudomonadales bacterium | reverse complement strand
TGAAACTTCCGTCTCCTTCGGTACTGCGATAGACATAATCAATACGCGTCGGCAGCGAACAGAATTCATCGCTTGCGACATCTTCGAGGAATTCACCATTGCCAATATCGAACGCGCGCTTACTGCCGTTGTTATCGGGACTCAATTGCGCGAGACAAAAATAGGGGGTCTGCTGCTCACCGGAAATTATAGGTCCGGAGATGGGGTAGTTGGTCAACACCAGCTGAGCAGAGCCGTTTCCGGCTGACACGACAAGCGTGTTCTGGCCATCAATCAGGTCGGATAACAGGGCACGGTAGCTGTACAAACCATCGCCTTCCCCGGTGCCTTGAAAATCAACGTCGCTCGGCTGCCCGTTGATTGTCACTGTCAGGTCGTCCGGAGCAGATACCGAGGACGTCACCTCAATCAGTGCGTCACCCCCGCTGAGCAAATGAGGGTGATTAGAGACGACATCTATACCAATCTGGACAGGCGCTTCGGGTACGTTGGGAGAACAGGCAGCCAGCATTGTGATGGCAGCACTGAAAAACGAAAGACAAGCAGGACGCTGGAACAGTTTCATGATTATTCTCGTTCTTATTAGATGAAATGTTAAACCGGAAGAAACTGTAACGCCGTTGCTGCCCGTGACGCAACCATATCCGCCCGTCGCAACTGCCCACTGATTCTTGCAAATACCCCTATCGCAGGGTAGCTTAGCCATTCGGCGCAACCAGCACTGACAGCCAACAGGTCCCGAAAGAAGAATGAAATGTGTACTTTTCAAAGCTAATCACGGTGAAAACATCATCAGTCATATTGCAACAGCACTGACCTTGCTGCTTCTGTCGTTTCAAATATCCGCACAACCCATGGCACTTCCCTCGGCACCCCCTTCGACAAGCTCGGCAAATGGCAGTATTGGCCCTCAGGATGTTGCAGGCGAGTTTGCCTTCGTCCGCCTGCAATATGACAACTACTATAACGATGGTTTCGGCTTCGGAACCTGGCGCACCGATTTCCCCGATGCCGACACCAATTTTCTGCGTGGTGTTTCGCGTCTGACAAATGTGAGGGTCATGAGCGAACCCATAGTGCTGCGCTTTGACGATGATCGTATCTTCGATTATCCCTTTCTCTACGCACTGGAAATGGGTCGCAGCGGAGGACCTGAATTCAGCCCCAAAGAACAGCAGAATATGCGCGAATATCTTTTGCGAGGAGGGTTTCTGCTGATAGACGATTTTTGGGGCACACGCCAATGGGACAGTTTTTACCGCGCCTTCAGCGGCGTATTTCCGGATCGGGAGATTATTGAACTACAGGCGGACCATGAAATATTTCATAGCTACTATGACATTGATGGACCGCAGATGATTCCGGTCATTGGTAATCCGGAAAACTATCCCGAGCAGGATGTGGACAGAGCCTCCAACCATGCCATTCTGGACGACTCAGGACGGGTGATGGTGCTGATCAACTGGAATTCGGATATGGGAGACGGCTGGGAACACACCTATGATCCTCGATACCCGACCCGCTACGCCAACCTCGCTTATCAGCTTGGCATCAATTACCTTATTTACTCTCTGACTCATTAAGCGCTGACTGCACACTGCCTGACGTCAAACCCGCACAATAATCCTCGGCACTAACCGCAGGCGTAAACCAGACATAATCGTAGGGTGCGATTGCCGAAAACTGCTGCATATAGTCTTGAGGATCAGCGGAGGTCGGGTCAACCTCCATAAAGGCAAGACTGACAACGTCGCCCGCACTCGCTGGAATGTAATTGGGGACGCCCAGGTCGCGGCGAACGTGAAAATTCCCCGCTATTAACGCCCGCTTGCTGGCGCTCCCACGCCCCATTATGCTGTTCGCCATACGCTGGTCACGGGTCTGTTGCACACGCACCATGGCGGGAAACTGACTTGGGGGCAGCATTCCGCAATGGCTCTCATCAATATCCTGATTCAATTGTGCCAGTTGCAATTCGTCGAGAATTCCGACGAGGCTGGTGCCCGTATCACCCCGATACACCGCCGTCATTTCTTCACTGCTGATATTGCCTGCCGCAATAGTCACTCCTGCTACGACGGCATCACGAATCATCGGGCCGTAGTAGTCCCATTCCCAACCCTCTTCGTCCCAACTCAAGTGCTCTTTCAGGATCGCATCCGAGGCCAACTCCGACGGCGTCAGGTTGTCTACATTTTCCTGTTGATCGCTACTCAACATCTCAAAACTGATCAAATCAAGGCCATCACCCTGCTGCAGTTTTTGCAGTGCTTGTCGCTGCAAGCGATGGTGATCGGGATTGTCATGTTTTTCTCCCAGCAGAATAAAATTGTAAGCACTGATTTCTACAAACAATTCTGCGCTGGAAATGAATTGTTGATCACTACTGCGCCATATCATGCCAACGAGGGGATGAGCCGCATGAAGTGTCGACTGCCACTCCACGCCCAAAGTACCGCTCGACATTGCACCGCCAGCGGATGGGCTTTGAGCACAGTTTTGCAGCAAAAAAACAAACAGCAGGCATATTGCATTACGCGAAATCTGCATGAGGAAACCTAGTCCGGATTCTTTGGAAAATCGAAATTCAGCAGACGTGCGTGACCAAACTGAACTTCATACCAATGTTCAATTGAGAGCTCTATAGTCACCAATCCCGACGTTGGAATATTATCAATAGACGCATGGGCAAGGTCGTTGGCCAGATCGGTGAGCGCTGGATTGTGTGCCACCAGCATCGCGCTTTCCGCCCTATCATCAAAAAGACTGATGAGCTGCAACAACTTAGGACTTCCAGCCAAGTAAATTTGACGATCCTGTTGAATGGCGTCCGTCGCAATGCCAAGCGTGTCACACACGATAGTGGCGGTTGTTAGAGCACGCAGCGCCGGGCTGCTGACCACCAGATCGATGCGGGCTTGGCGCTCCTTTAGTCTAGCGCCCATTTCCGGGGCATCTTCGAAACCGCGTTCATTCAGAGGTCTATCAAAATCCCTAGTGTCAGGGCTAGCCCAGCTCGATTTTGCATGACGCAACAAATACAGTATTTTCATATGCAGAGTTCTGATCCTTGATCCGCTCGCGAACGGTTTGGACTGATAATGGAGTTGAGCTGCCAATAACAAAAAGCATTTTACGTTAAACAGTATCATCACGAAATGCTGGCGTCATGATTTCGAACGATCGCTCAATCAAGACCGGCTTCAAATCACGTCTCCACACTCCGTGGGGGCGTCGGCAGAACACAAAAAAAGGGGAAGAACCACAGCGGTTCTTCCCCTTTTTGCTGGTCGGTGCTTGAATCAGTACGCCGATGCCCCACCCACGCTGCGGGGATCGGACGTTGCTTCAATCTCGCCATTCTTTACTACAATCGAATTGGCGTCACCGTAACCGAACCCTGACTCTGTCAGTCCTCTGTGGCCCATTGCCGCAAGAGCAGACTTGGTGTCTGCACTGATAGAACCCTCTTCGTATCGAATCACGTCAGGTTTCCACTGGTGATAGAACCGTGGTTTCGACACGGCGTCTTCCACCCCCATCCCGTGATCGATGACATTCATAACTACGTGCAGCACCGTATTAATAATAGTGGAGCCGCCTGGAGAGCCAGTGACCAAGACGGTCTGTCCATCTTTGACCACTATGGTCGGTGTCATTGAGCTGAGCATGCGTTTACCCGGTTCAATTTTGTTGGCTTCTCCGCCCAACAAGCCGTACATATTGGGTGAACCGGGCTTGGCGGAAAAGTCATCCATTTCGTTATTGAGCAAGAAACCCGCTCCGGGAACGACAATTCGATTGCCGTAACCACCATTTAACGTTGTCGTCACTGACACCGCATTGCCATCCGCATCGACGACCGAATAATGTGTAGTTTCTGTGCTCTCCGCCTTCCAGTTGCCAGCAAAAATCTTATCGCTGTCGCTTGCCTTCTTTTGATCTACGTCAGCAAAGCGTTCAACGGCGTAGGGCTTGCTTATCAACTTGTCGACCGGGACCGGGTAAAAATCGGGATCGCCCAGATGCTCGGCGCGATCGGCATAAGCGCGACGCAGGGCTTCCACGGTCAAGTGAACCGTCTGGGTATTTCCCCAGCCTAGCGAAGCAATGTTCGTGGACTCGAGCATGTTCAAAATCTGTAGTAGAACAACCCCGCCAGAGGAGGGCGGCGGCATGGACCAAATGTCGTAGCCTCGATATTGACCGTGAATGGGCTCGCGCCAGACCACATTGTAGGATTCCAGATCGGCATGACTGATCAAACCGCCATTACGCTCCATCTCTTCGACAATCAGATTCGCGGTGTGCCCTTTGTAAAAGCCATCGCGTCCCTGTTCAGAGATGCGCTTCAGGCTGTCCGCAAGATTCTTTTGGACAAAGCGATCTCCAGCTCGATAGGGATTGCCGCTCTTGCTGAACACTTCTGCAGAAGCGGGGTATCGTTCAAAATAAGGCATCATGTCGTTGAAATCGGAAGCTAGATCCTCGTTTAAAACGAAACCTTCTTCCGCAAGCTTAATGGCTGGAGCAAGCACTTCCCCACGAGACATCGTGCCGTATTTTTCCAAGGCATCCAGCATTCCGGCCACGGAGCCAGGAACCCCCGACGCTTGTAGACTGAAAAGAGAAAGCTCTCTGTCTACATCGCCGTTGGCATCCAGAAACATGTCAGTCGACGCTGCCTTGGGCGCCTTCTCGCGGTGATCCTGAGTCATGACCTCGCCATTGGCGAGACGCACAACCATGAAGCCGCCGCCACCGATATTGCCCGCCGAAGGATAGGCAACCGCAAGAGCAAATCCTACAGCCACAGCAGCATCAATCGCATTGCCTCCCTTCTTGAGAATGTCCACTCCGACATCCGAAGCAATTGCTGAGCGTGAACTGACTGCACCATGAGTTCCGGTTACCGTGTTGGCAAACAACTGCCCGCCGCTCAACATTAGGACCAGCAACACTACAAAACTTCGCTTCACGCGTCCTCTGGTCATACTTCCATCCTCATTCGGGGTTCATAACAAAAAGATTGCTACCATTAGGCGCTAGCTGTTTGAGCTCGCGCGAGTTTGTCCATATCAGCCAGAGCCCAGTGTGCAGAAAGAATGGCACTCTCCTGCCACGCCGTATGCTTACTGATCTGATCACCAATGGTCCAGTATTTGCCATCAAGGGAATTTTGCAGGCGGTTATATATCTGCTCCTCTTCATGGGTGACGACATTCCAACGCGCAGAGCATCCAAGCATGTGGTTCATGCGGTGCCAAGCGATGGTAATGCCGTGCTCGCACTGATCCCGATAATCTGCGTGCACTTTCTCACCCTGCACAATCATGGATTCGATTCGCTCATCGTGAGTCATGCGAGTGAAAGGCATCCCGTTGCCGTAGTCATAGGCGGCAAGAACAACACCCTTAGCTTTATGGATACCACTGGAGGGATACCAGATCTGTCGAATAGGCTGATTCGTCCACGTGATTCCGCCGTATATGCCCTGCTTCTCCCAGAATCGCTCTTTGGCCTGGAATGCACCCTTATAAGCAGTGCCTCTGCGAATATATTTCAGCGCTTTGCTGTAATCGTCCGGCAGGTTGTTTGGGATACCGCTCATAAAATGACTAGGGATCGAGTTGAAGCAGTAGTCCGCATCAATAGTCTGACGTTGACCATCCTGTTCGTATTCGACCGTCACGCCATCGTCAGTCAGGAATACTGAGCGCACTTGTGCTTTGAATTTGATTTCGGATTCCAGCTTTGCAACAAAGCCGTAAGGGATGCGATCCATACCGCCAACAGGCTGCATGAGCATTGGACCGGTTTCGCCTTCGTTGTCGCTGATTAACTGACGAGCGACTCCCGCCTTCATCAGTTCGTCACGGAAATTGATCATTTCCTTCTGCACAGGATGAGTGACGTAGTCCCCCGATGCATAGCCACCTCGATCGCTGCCAGTGAAAGTACCGCTAGGCTGCAGATCGCCAAAGGCCCGCACGAGATTCATGACGATTCTCGCTTCTTCGTCGGTAAAAGGTTTATCCAACTCGACAGCCGGCAGCGCCTTGGCCAGCAACTCCGCCATAAAGCCCCGCATACTGGTAGTGAACTCACCGTTTCGAACCGGCTTTCCATCCATGATGGCGTCATCTTGGACCCAGGCCATCTTGTTTTCGTTGATGAACATTTCCAATTCAACGTCCAGCTCTTTGCAATAATGCAGCACATTTTTGTGCGTGCTTGGAATACGCGCAGCGCCGGCGTTGAAGTACATATGAGGCTCGTCATCGAACTTGCAGTACTGGGGATTACCGATCTCATCAATTAAGGTGCCGGCACGCACAGTAAAGACGCGACCGCCTGCCCGGTGCGAAGACTCCAGAACGGTGCAGTCATAGCCTGCTTTCTTCAGCTCATAGGCCACAGTTAAGCCGGCAACTCCGGCACCGAGAATCACAGCCTTACGATTCCGATTGGCCATCTTGAGCAGATCGGGAACTGTCGCGGAAGCAGTCTCTGGAATAAATCCCAGAGCGCCAGTAATGCTGAGTACAGCAGCCGTGCCGCTGGTGGCAGCTATTAAATTGAGAAACTCTCGACGGGAAACTGGTTTTGACACTTGCTTGATCCTCTTTGCGGATTGCTCTTATGGACTTTGGGAAAATTCGGCGGCGGCGCAAATCAGTGCTGCTGACGATCTGGGAATTGAAGTTATGTGCGTTGATTTGATGTTGCCGATTATTGCGAGCCGGACGGAGAAAGTCCTCCCAAAAATCTTCTGAAAACCTCCTAAAGTAAGACGAATCCCAGTGTATTCGGTATATAGAGATAATTTACTCAACTTGACCTCCACTCGATTCTGTTATCTACTTACCTCAATTCATCTACTTCTGAAGACCTCATCCGTATATACCGATGGGACTGCCCGTGACCACAGATAAGCACACTAAAATCAAAATCGGCGACTGGGAAGTCTCTCTTACTACCTGCACTCTCATGCAGGGAGAGAACGAGGTTAAAGTCACTCCCCGCAGCATGGACGTGCTCAATTATCTCGCGGAGCATGCCGGTGACGTGGTCAGCCATGACGAGTTGCTTAACCACTTCTGGCACGGCTCCTTTCCCTCAGATCACGCAGTACACAAGGCGATAGCAGAACTACGCAGCGCGCTTGGAGACGATGCACATAATCCTATCTATATAAGGACAATCCCAAAACGGGGTTACTCGTTGATTGCAGAGGTCAGCCAGTGTGCGGCTCCTATCGCGCCTGATCAGCAGGAACTTATAACTCCTTCTACCATTGCCGTTACGCACGTCTCACCTCTCAAGTTCCAAATAAGCGCTCTGCTCGACAAACGTATTCTGGCAGGCGGAGCAGCCGCAGCGATCTTTTTGTCAGTGCTGATCTGGCCAGGGCGTCAAGTTTCCAGCGATAAGGATGAAGTAGTACGACTGGCGGTATTGCCTTTCGTCAATCGCGAATTGAATACTGACAATCAATTTTTGACAGATGGCTTAAGAGAATCTCTAGTTCATGGCCTTTCAAAACTTAGCCATTTAGAAGTCTTGTCGCCCGCTCGTGGCTTTGACGGTCCTGATGACTCCCGCAAAGCAGACAGGGCCGCCGAACGGGCGAAATCTCTGCACGCAGATCATGTCTTGCAAGGCAGTGTGCAGACGGCAGAAGGACATCTACGAGTCACCGTACAGCTCATCCGCGCAAGCGATGGTGTGCATCAATACTCAGATCAATTCGATCTACCCATTGAGGACCTCTTTGGCATTCAGGATCAGATAGTATCAAACGTCGTCAGTGCTTTAAGTGTGCACCTCAATGAGAGTGAGCGTTCACAGATGGTGGATTGGGGCACCACTAATGCGATTGCCTACGAGAAATTTCTGCGCGGAGAGTTCTACTACAATCAGTTCAGTCCGGACGATTTCCACAGAGCCATTGACTACTATCTGTCGGCCATCGAACTGGACCCCAACTTCCTAAGCGCCTATCACGGTGCGGCAACCGCCGCGAATAATCTAGCGGTATACAGCAGCTCGACCAAAATCAGCGAGTTGAGCACTCTGATTTCGGACATCCACCGCGAAGTCTCCAGACTCGCACCGCACAGTCAAATCATGAGCTCAATCAACGAAATTCGTCTGCGCATGAGTGGCACCAACCAGATACAACAGGAAATGCAACTCAGAGAGCAAATTATGTCAGGCAATCCACCTGAGTTTGCAGTCGCCCACTACGCCCTGTTTCTCATTGGCGCTCGACTGTACGACGAAGCTTCGCAATTTATGGATAGAGCAAGCGAAGTGGGGCCCTTTGAGATATCACCTGACGAGATATGGAGCTCTCGCAGCAATAT
>JBBSPQ010000056.1:0-8375 GCA_038258585.1 Pseudomonadales bacterium | reverse complement strand
TTCTCAATTAGGAATTCAACCTGCGGAATGTGCGGTTCGAGTAGGTGATGGGGGAGCTGAGCCCCAAAATGCAATCACTGTTTTCGATCTGCTACTACTCAGGCTGCCGGATCAGCGAGGCCCGACAGCTGCGGGCAGAAGATTTGGTGGGGGAGACGCTGGTGCTGCGCAAGGCGACGACGAAGACAAAGCGCACGCGGGCGGTACCATTCATCCTAAGCTCAAGGCCGTTCTGGGGGAGGCTGATTTACCCAGCGGTGGCTATCTGTTTCCGGGACTAGGAGCACCTAGTTATTTTAGGATGCCCATCCCATTTACTTAATGATTCTCTTCCGATTCATATTTTGGATCAAATATGCTTCTAATTCTTGGGCCAACTCCAGAATCCCAACCATCGCATATTTTCATATAAAGCTTTTTATCTAATCTATCAAAGGTAGATAGAAAGCCTTGTCTTAGCTCATCAGTGAGTCCTACCTCAGGAACTATTTCATTGAAAGCTAGTGGTATAGGATATCTTCCCCAGTAAGGAATTGCTTGCTCCGCTAGGACACAAAATTCGGACTCGTTCTCGCCAAGCTCAAAATCACCTATCTCATTAATTAGCTGCGATATTTTATGAGTCTTTATTTTCCTGTGTAGGCTTCCATTGGTGATAAGCGAAGAATCGCATGCCACCAAATATCCTTTCAGTAAATTTTCTAGCGCAAAGCCAGCCAGTAGGAAGTAAGACCTGGAGCCAGAATAAAACTCCTTTGATTCAGATTTAGGAATCAATCTACCATTTTCTATAATTGTAAGATGTTCGGTTTTAATATGAATTTTATTGCCCTTATCATTCCATAATAGCTCAGCAGAGTCACGAAGTTCATTTGCACAATCACGCCAGTTGTCAGGCATAGCATCTCGGACAAAGAGGATAATATCATTTTTTCTTTTGTCTTCTTTATCCATGAAATAGTAAGGCTCATTTGGCATAATTTCTAAGGAATTTTTATTTACTGCAAGAGATTTAATTGCTAAGGATTGAGTTGCCTTGCTACTCCCGGAGAAATATTTTGCAGTGCCAGTAGATCAGCTAAAGAACTATACATGCTACTCACGTTTAGCCTCTCTAATTCAGGTTCAGATAATTCTCGACCGTTTTCAGTAAATGTTCTAAATCGCCCATTAAGGGCACCAGTTTGTACTGAGTAAGAAAATATTTCAAGCTTCCCCCAAGATTCATTTTGAGTAGAGTATCGGTAAATTATGTTATTCTCAAAGTTGATACGCATGTAATAAATGGAGTGCCCATTGGCCAATGTTTGGCGACTACAAAACCAATACTCATCCCAAAATGCGTTAAAGCTACCTTGTACAGTTCCACTAGAGTTTGCGCTGACGACGCCTTGATTCCCAGGAGTGCAGCGAGATAGGAAAACTGAGCGAATATCGGCATTGTCAGGTACTCGACCTTGGGCATCGACGCAAACATCTCCAAGCAGCGTTTCAGCGTCACTCGAACAGAAAACACTCGTCTTAGGACTCGCGATCGCGGATGCCCCAATAGATGATAGGACAATGACAGCCGTAGCAATGACACTATATTTAAGATTCATAGTAAAAGATGGATAATTTAACGATTTTGGCTTTAGCAATTCCTGATTAGATTTGAACATACGGGTGCTTACATGGGCAATAGTGCTTACAGTCTAGATTCATAAAATCAGGAATATGTTTTCAGTCTTTATCAAAAATATATATTCGAAGTATCTTGTCCAACCCCAGATCAACAGAAAGCGACAGCTCTAAATAGTTACTTCATTGCTAGCTCTATTCACTATCTTTCCCTACTGTTTAATCCACCACATCCCTAAACTGAGCAGCACTTAGAGCTGTGTAGCGAACAGTATGCTGCTGGCACCGAGCCTAACTACATCGACCCGGACGGGTTTACGCCCTAGGCATAGTCCCCCGATAATTGGTGACCAGTCCATAAGCTAATTGCCTATAACAGTTCCCATTCTTCCTTTTCTAACCTTCGTAATTCTTCCTCAAGCTGTTCTTTGATGAATTTCGTCAGGTTTAAGTCATTCTTCTCAAGCTGCTTTCTATCATTTTCTAACCCTCTTATGATTGCATCGTATTCTTCAGGCTGAAGGTTGGCATAGTAAGCATCGTAGTGGCTTTCGTAAACCAGATGCTCACCACGAGCGTAGTCCTCATCATCCCAAATTATACTATGAGCGTTCAAAGCCGTCTTTTCAAAACTGAGACGATCGCTCGAAGTTTTCTTTTCATGTAGTTTTTGTTGTATTAACTGCAACACCTTTGACGAAATACAGCCTTCCAAAGTTTTATACGCCTGATCTTTGAAAATATCTTTGTAAGTGAATTTATCGTCGCGTAGTCGTTTTCTCCAGTAGACTATGAACTGAAGACGATGTTCTGGTCTGAGCCGAGCGTTCTCTAGTTGTATTTCATGATTCTGCTGCATGCCCGCTAATTTTAGGTCATGCTCTCTTCTTTCTTTTTCGAGCCGAGTCATCAGTCTACGGTTACTAATAAGGCTAATTATTGTCGCTATTGACGAGAGACCAGCAGTTATTAATGCTGCCCATATCGTTGCATTACCTGGGTCAAACGGCTGATACACCTGACTTGGTGGCGGTAGCGGTGACGGTGTTGGTGTTGGCGACTGAGCGATGAATGCTTGATCTTTTTCCATGTGAAACCTCTAAGGTATTGAGATATATCGTTAATTTTTCTCTATTGAAGTTGGTTCTTATTTTTAAGTCTGGCTAGTTCTTTTGCTAGGAAGGCACGCAGAGGTTCTTCTAGTTTTTCCCTGACATCATCTTTAGAATGCCTTATGTAATCGGAACATAAGAGATTTTTTAGGGCGGCATCAGCAGGTGGTTGAATTATTTCCTTAAACATCTTCAGATCATGATTTACCGCATTCTTGGCTTCAGTCCTCAGTTTTGGAAGTTCAAATTTGTTAAATTCATTCAGTTTTTTTCTGTAATCGTCTAATTGTCTTGACAATTCATCTTTTTCGAATGAAGACAGGTTTTGAATTAGCTCATGATATCGAATGTCTTTTTCTAAATGCAGTAAACTACTATTATTCACGAGATAGTTCTGCCAGTATTTTGCAAGATCAGTTATATATTCAGCAGTTCGCACATGGCTTTCACTCCCCTTCTTTTGTTCCTCACTATCGCGATGAATTTGCCATTGACTATTTCTTGTGATGAGTGCAGCAATGATTGGGCCAAGGCCGAGTGCAGCAAGTAGCGGAACGTATATCAGTAACCCGTCTAAAAGTGATGGTGACGTTGCCACTTGCTGCTGTGGTACTGTCGGTATCGTTATAGTTGGTGTCGACGCTGCGGCAATAAAAGCTATCTTCATAACGCTAAAAATTCTCCATTAATACTGTATATTGAGCTTATAAAATTCACTGGAATTAGCAACTCATTAATATAATAATGACCTTTCTTGTCAGCAAATGGCAAGAAAGTAGCGAAAGGCCCATGTCTTGCTAAAACAATAAGATATGGGCGCTCGTTTGTAAGTTAGATTTATTACCTCTGGACAAAAAAAATAAAAGCCCCTATTGACTAGGCTTTCAGCTGATTTTTGTTTTCTTACAGTGGGCGGAGGCTACTTACTGTAAGTATTGAGTGCCAGAGCTTTTTTCAGCAGTGATTAACTCATCAAGCACAGGTCTTCTCGCACTGTTATGACCAGTAGCCTCGTACAAAAGCCTGATCGGAGATAAGGAGCCAGGGCCAAGAATTGGAGCCAATTGGGAGGTGAGCCGGTGCCGAAGCGCGATCGCCACGACCAGGCGGAAATTTGGTCTGACGCTCAGTTCGAGCAGGTAATGGCTGAGCTCCTGTTTGAAATTAGTTCGATTATTTGGAAGTAGGAATGAACAGCACCGCCAGCATTGTCTCTAAAGTTTGAAGCTTCTGCGACATCCTCGCCGATTACAACTGGGAAAGCCTGCGTGCTAATGAGGAGAAGGTGGATGCGATCGCACAACTGTAGAGGTCAGGCGACATACCCTTATCTACAGCCGTTCTGGGGACGGTACATCCATAGCACAGCATCTGGTCAGGGCCAAAGCTAGGCACCGATCGCCCGCTAGGTTACCGTGGGTGGGAGCAGCTGCCCCTGAGCGATTGATGGTCGGCATATGAATGCAGTCGAAATCGAAGAAGCCGTCTCTGGGCTGGCCGAGGCCCCCTTTGACCCAGAGGAGTTCCCCTTTGCCTTTCTAGAGGCCTTTGGCAACAAGTCAACCACCATCAAGCGGCTCAGGAGCGGTAGCTCGAACCAGTCTGACCTGGGTGGATTGCTCCAGCGCAACAACATTCACCTGAAGGTGTGTGCTGAGGGTGCGGTGATGGCCACTCTCACGGCCCTGCGGGAGAGCCAGGCGACGGCACGGCAAAAGGCTAAGTTCATCCTCGCTACGGATGGGAGAGCCTTCGAGGCCGAGAACATGGTGGATGGGGAGACGGTGGCCTGTGACTACGCCGACTTTCACGATCAATTCGGCTTTTTCCTGCCTCTGGCAGGGATTACGACGGTGCGGCAGATCCGGGAGAATGCCTTTGATATCAAGGCCACGGGCCGCCTGAACCGTCTCTATATCGAACTGCTGAAAGAGAACCCGGATTGGGACACGGCCGATCGCCGTCAGGAGATGAACCACTTTATGGCGCGGTTGATTTTCTGCTTTTTTGCAGAAGATACCAACATCTTTTACAGCGATGGTCTGTTTACCCACACCGTGGCCCAGATGAGCGCTGGCGATTCTGCCAATACCCATGAGGTGCTGGCGGAGATCTTTGGGGCCATGAGTACGCCGCTAAATGAGTGGGAGGCGGTGGGGGTTCGCAATTGGGCCAATGGGTTCCCCTATGTAAATGGGGGGCTGTTTTCGGGCAGTGTGGAGGTGCCCCGGTTTAGCCGGATCGCCCGCTCGTACCTGCTGCATGTGGGCAATCTGGACTGGACGAAGATCAACCCCGACATTTTCGGCTCGATGATTCAGGCGGTGGCGGATGATGAGGAGCGCGGTGCCCTGGGGATGCACTACACCAGCGTGCCCAACATTCTCAAGGTGCTGAACCCGCTGTTTTTGGATGACCTGCGCGCCCAGTTAGAGGAGGCAGGCGACAACCCCCGCAAGCTGCTGAACCTGCGGAAACGGATGGCGCGGATTCGGGTGTTTGACCCGGCCTGTGGGTCGGGGAATTTTTTGGTGATTGCTTATAAGGAGATGCGGGCGCTCGAAGCAGAAATTAACCGCCGCCGGGGAGAACCCGATCTCAAGTCTGAGATTCCGCTGACTAATTTTCGGGGTATCGAAATTCGCCACTTTTCCTGCGAAATTGCGCGGTTGGCGTTGATTATTGCCGAATATCAATGCGATGCGCTGTATCTTGGGCAACTTACGGCTAGCGAACTATTTCTCCCGTTGAAAAAAGATAACTGGATTACCTGTGGGAATGCCCTACGGCTAGATTGGTTGAGCATTTGCCCACCGACAGGGACGGGGGTAAAGTTGGTGGCAGAGGATTTATTTAGTACGCCGCTGGATCAGGTGGAGATTGATTTTGAGAATGAGGGGGGGGAAACGTATCTCTGTGGGAACCCGCCGTATCTTGGAAGTCAATGGCGAGATTCAGAACAGCAATTCGATATGCAATCGGTTTTTAGTCCTCATACCAGCTCTTTTCGCGATCTAGATTATGTTGCCGCATGGTTCTTGAAAGTGGCTGAATATGGTCGAGAAGAAAATTGTGCTGCTGCTTTTGTGGCAACGAAGTCGATTAATCAGGGGCGACAGATATCTATGTTGTGGCCGCTCATTTTTGAACGGGGCTTCAAAATTTTCTTTGCTCACCGACCTTTTACTTGGACAAATATGGCTGCTCACAACGCGGGTGTTACTGTTGTGATTGTCGGAATTACGAACCGGACAGTTTCCAACAGATCGCTATTTGATGCAGAGACCAGAAAAGAGGCAAAAAATATCAACGCATATCTGTTAGATGCGCAGGATATCATGGTCGTCCAACAGAGCAAATCAAGTTGTGGCTTACCGGCTATGGATTATGGTAACAAGCCGTCTGACGGTGGCCATTTGATTCTGTCTCGAGTTGAACGTGATGAGCTGGTGGCTGATTATCCTGATGCTGTGAAGTTTCTCCGGGAGTTCGTGGGAGCACGCGAATTCACCAATTCGACAAACAGGTGGTGCCTATGGATTGAAGATGTAGAGCGAGATCTGGCTTTAAGCATTCCTCCCATTGCTGAGCGAATATCTGCTGTAAGAGCAGTACGCTTATCAAGCAAAGGTAAACAATCTTTGGACAAGGCGGACTCACCTCACCGCTTTGTCTACACTCCTCACAGAGCAGAGCGGGCATTAGTTGTTCCTAGCATAACAAGTGTCAATCGAGAATATCTTCCAGTGGGGTTAGTTGACAATCAAACGATTATCTCGAATAAAGCAGCCGTAATCTATAATCCGCCAATTTGGACGCTTGGGATAGTTGCTAGTAAATTACATGCACTGTGGATTGGTACGGTGTGTGTGCGAATGCGGAATGATTTCTCCTACTCCAACACCCTCGGCTGGAACACCTTCCCCATCCCCACCCTCACTGAACAAAACAAAGCCGACCTCACCCGCTGCGCCGAAGAGATTCTGCTGGCACGGGAACACTACTTCCCCGCCACCATTGCCGACATGTACGCCCCTGATCGCATGGACCGCGACTTCCCCTTCGTTCGCCAAGCCCACGATCGCAACGACGAAACCCTAGAGCGCATCTACATCGGTCGCCGCTTCAAAAACGACACCGAACGGCTCGAAAAACTATTTGAGCTTTATACCAAAATGACCCAGACCGCACCGAAGAAAACCGCTAAACGTAAACTCAAGTAACCCAAATGCCCGCATCATACCCGTTTCTTAGAGGATAGAACATGGTTTCAGTTTCCGATAAATCGCCTAAATTAACTCCCGCTGAATACTTTGCTTGGGAAGAACAACAGCTATGCCGTCATGAGTATATCAATGGTGAAGTCTACGCTATGAGCGGGGGCACCCAAAACCACAGTCGAATTGCCTTAAAGTGTGCCGTTTTACTAGAAAATCACTTACCTGAAGGCAGTTGTCGCGTATTTAACTCTGATTGCAGAGTTAACATTGTAGGAACTAACGACTATACCTATCCCGATGCTAGTGTCAGCTGTGATCATCGAGATGAAACCACCACACAATACATCACCTATCCTTGTTTAATCATTGAAGTACTGTCTGAGAGTACAGAAGCCTATGACCGAGGCAACAAGTTTTTTTGCTACCGCCAGAACCCACAGTTGCAAGAATATCTGTTAGTCAGTTCCCAAGACATCGCGATTGATCTCTACCGCAAAAACCCTAACGGACGATGGGAAATCCTCAACTTTCGAGCTGGAGATAGGGTGGAACTGCAATCGGTTGATTTAACGTTCCCGATTGAGCAAGTTTATCGAGGAATTGACTTTTCAGAAGTCGCCATTTAGCAAAAAGAAACCCATGAGCAAACCGCCTGCTGTTCCCTCCGTTTCCGTCACCTACGCCCAGGATGGCACCTCCACCAAAGCCAACGCCCTGGGCATGCGCCCCATGCAAGAACGGGCCTACCTGAAGCGGGGCGAACAATACCTGCTGATAAAATCGCCTCCGGCCTCTGGCAAGAGTCGAGCGCTGATGTTCATCGCCCTAGATAAGCTAGAGAACCAGGGCCTCAAACAGGCCATCATCGTGGTGCCCGAAAAATCTATTGGCTCCAGCTTCCACAATGAACCCCTGAGCCAGTGGGGCTTTTGGGCCGATTGGCAGGTCGAACCCCGGTGGAACCTGTGCGATGCCCCCGGCGGCGACAACGGCGGCAAAGTAAACGCCGTGCAAAAGTTTCTGGCCAGTGAGGCCCAGGTGCTGGTCTGCACCCACGCCACCTTCCGCTTTGCCGTAGATAAGTTTGGCATTGAAGCCTTTGACGATCGCCTAATTGCCGTGGACGAGTTTCACCACGTTTCTAGCAACTCCGACAACCGGCTAGGCGACCACATGCGCCAGCTCATGACCCGCGACAAAGCCCACATCGTCGCCATGACCGGCTCCTACTTTCGCGGCGATGCCGAAGCCGTGCTGCACCCCGAAGACGAATCCCGCTTCGACACCGTCACCTACACCTACTACGAACAACTCAACGGCTATCAATACCTCAAGCAGCTCGACATTGGCTACTACTTCTACGCCGGTAGCTACAGCGACGAAATCATGCAGGTGATCAACCCCAGCGAGAAAACCATCCTGC
>JBBSPQ010000055.1:0-8445 GCA_038258585.1 Pseudomonadales bacterium | reverse complement strand
GCAGCGTTCGCATCAGCACCGGTCTAACGAACGTCGACGCAGACTATCTCAGCCAGTGTGCATTTGCCGACAAGACGGTGCCCGGAACATTTGTCTACATCGAGGTATCCGACACGGGAAGCGGCATTCCACCCGAGACCGTGTCTCGCATTTTCGATCCATTCTTCACCACTAAGTTTACCGGGAGGGGTCTGGGGCTGTCGGCTGTACTGGGCATTGTCCGCGGCCATCATGGGGCCATCAAAGTGGACTCGTCAGTGAATGAGGGGACGCGCTTCCGGGTTCTGCTCCCTGCCTTGACTCAACCAGACAACATCGGAACCGACGATACAACGTCTCCCTGGGGGACAAGCGGACTGGTATTGCTGGCTGATGATGAGGGCTTAGTGAGGCAGATCACCTGTACCCAGCTTGAAGGGATGGGTTTTACCGTGGTACAGGCAAGAGATGGAAAAGAGGCGGTGCAATTGGCACAGCAGTACAAGGGGCAGTTACAACTGGCACTATTAGACCTTACCATGCCTCATATGGACGGCGATGAAGCGGCGCGCAAAATGCAGGAAGCGACACCGCATCTTCCCATTGTCATCACCAGTGGCTACAGCGCTCAGGATCTGACGTTGCGTCTGCGTGACAACTCCAATGTCGTGCTGCTACCCAAACCATTCTCAATGTCTGACCTTACAGCGGCGGTTCGCTAGGCACTGGAGCGCTGATATCACTCGGCTCTGACGAAGTCTCTTCACCCAGAGAAGTCTTGCCGCTGGTCTCTTGGTCAGATTGACGCAATCCCATTTCACGCATATCGATGCCGCTGGGATGCTGGAAGACCCGCAACCCAAACTCCGGCAGAATAGCAAACAGGTGATCAAATATATCTGACTGTGTCCCTTCGTAGACGACCCAGTTCACGTCATTGGTAAAACAATATATCTCCAACGGCAGACCATCCGAGGTTGGTGTGAGCTGGCGCACCAGCAACGTCATTTTTTGATGTACACCGGAATGGCTACGCAGATAGCGTTCCACATAGGCACGAAACGTCCCGACGTTGGTCACCCTGCGAGTGTTGACTGGCTCCTTGCCTCGCTCTTCCAGTTTGGTGTTCCACTCGGCAATTTCCTTTTCCTTGGTTTTGAGATAATCATCCAGCAGACTAAAACGGTAGAGGTGTTCTAGCTCTTCACTGTCCAAAAAATGCACGCTCTGCTGATCCAACAGGATGTGACGCTTGATACGTCTGCCGCCAGACTCCTGCATGCCGCGCCAGTTCTTAAAGGGATCGCTGATAAAACGTTTGGTGGGAATAGTCGTGATTGTTTTATCGAAGTTCTGAATCTTGACCGTGTGCAGCGCAATATCAATCACATCGCCGTCCGCGTTCAGGCCCGGCATTTCTACCCAATCGCCCACCCGAACGATGTCGTTGGAGGATATCTGCACACTGGCAACCAGAGACAGTAAAGTGTCCTGAAAGACCAGAATCAAGACGGCGGCCATAGCGCCAAGTCCGGACAGCAGAATCAAAGGAGAACGATCGATCAATGCGGCAACGACCAAAATAACGGCGATGGCGTAGATCAGAATCTTCACTACCTGAATATAGCCTTTGATTGGACGCAAATGGGCATCCGGGCGCCGCAGATAGAGCGCATTGATCAAAGTAAAGACAGCACTGATCGCAAGCGCCACCACCACCACGATAACCGCACTGCAGACATTACGGACAACTTCCACAGCAGTGGGAGACAGATCGGGAATCAGCAGCACGCCGACTGAGATAATGATAGCGGGAACTATATTGGCCAAGCGCGCGATGATATGGGAATCAAAGACAGCAGATTCCTGACCGATGACGGTCGCTCGCAGCGCCTTGTCGATACCGCGGACGAGGATGCGTTTGACTATCCAGTTGGCGATCCACGCAGCGAGAATCAGTAGGATTATGCTGATTAACGTATAAAGCTGAGGGTATTGCTCCAGCCACTCGACGGCGGCTTCGTAGTACGATTCCATTCAATTCTCTTCTTAATGTAACTTCCGCACCTGCTTAAGTGGCACCGATTATGCCACTTAAGCAGGGACGAATTCACAACAGATTAGAAGGTTCCGTTTATCTTCAGGGAGACGACACGACCAGAGGTGGCACATTGATCTTCGATTTCCTCAATGATGCCACTGGTGATCGGACCTGCAAAACGCTGACGCTCGCGGCACTGCATGTTGTTGTTGGCATTGCGAGCATCGAAGCGGAACGTAATGCCATTGAATGCGGAGAACTCAACGAATGCAGACAGATTAGGATCTCCCGCCTGCAATTCGATGTCATCGATATCATAACGTTTCATGTTGCCATCGAAGCGGTTATTCCATGTCATACCGTAGTTCATGCGCAAACTGGGGATATCATGGCGAAAACCCAATTGCATACGACCGCGATTGTAGTACATGAAGCGACGATCGATTCCGAGGAATGGGTCCTCAATCTTGGAATCCTGCACGTTAAATGCAGAGGTCAGCAACAGGTTTGGCATATTAATTATATTCATTCGAACGCTGGCCTTCAGGTTGAGGCCATACATGATGCCATCACCTATATTACCGTTGGCTGACAACAAAGTCGTCGGAGTGGAAACATCAATCCTCTCGATAACGTCGAGATGCTTCATCCAGAACACATCGCCCTCTAAAACGCCCACATTTTCAGGAAGACGATACTCAAAACCAAGCTGAGTCTTCAACACCTGTTCCTGACGGAGATTTGCATTTCCGGCCTGGGTAGTCTCATCATTGTCTTGGTTATCGCTGGCGGCAACAAAGTCACTAAAACTCAGCTGACGCACTGACTTCTCAGCGTTCCAGTTAATCTGGAAAGTGGGAGTCACATCAAAACGCCAGTCCAGTTTTGGTTTCAGGAAACTAAAATCCCGCTTGTTGGACACATCGCCAGACTGAGTAATTTCGGAAATTTCATAAACAAGAGAGCTTTCTAACGACATTCTGGGACTGATCTGCCAGTTATGAACCACAAATGGTTCGTAGCGAATTTCCTCGACCGTCGAATTAGCGTTGGAGACCTTCTGAGGAACCAACCCGCCATATTCCGCTGAAGGAACGCCAGTGGAGGACTTGACACCCAATCGCAAAGCCGAATCCAGAGTAGTTTTGGCCCGTTCAACACCGAACTCCAAATCCTGCCCCTCTACCAACCCCATCGTATAAGAGGTACGGACAATGCGCTCTTCCGTCACGGCGGCAGTGAACAGATATAGGTTTTTGTCTTCAGTGCTGCCGTTGACCAAGAACCGCTCACGCACACTGGACCTATCTTCCTGATTAGCGATGCCGAGAATCTTGAAGCGGTGCCCATTATCGAAGTTGTACTCGTAGTCGCCACCTATTTCCCATTGATCCTGCTCTCCTGGAATGTCTTCGCGCTCCATAGTTAGAGCGGGCGGGTTAACACGCAGATCCGTGGTCCAGCGCATGACGTCAGTAGGAGAATCATTCTGCCCGTACAAACCATTGACGCGCACGCTGCTGTTTTCGCTGATGTCATAGCCAAGGTTGGTGGAATAGCTATAGCTGACCTGGTCACGAATACGTTCTTCGCGCACGGTGTCATTGAGCGAGTAATCACCGAGACGACTGTTTTCCTTGCTAACGTAGTGGTCGTAACGGGGTTCGGCCTGAGCACTGAACAGATAGTTGAAAGCTCCTGACTGGCCACTGTAGGCAATCGACCCGCCGGGCTGGACGTGGTGATCTAGATAACGGTCAGCGTTTACTTGATAAGCAATTGAATTGGTATCGAGTGCTTCCAACAGCACCACATTGATGACCTGACTACTGCCGCGCACATCGAGCGCGCCGGAAGTGCCGCGAATGATCTCGATATAGTCGACCTGCGATGCGCTGATACGAGACAGGGTGCTGCTGGCGTCGTTGTCTTTACCCGCCATGCGTTTACCATCGATCAGAATCTGCTCTCCGCTACCACCACCGAGACCTCGACCGCCACCACCACCGCCGCTACCTGGTCCGGGACCAAAGTTGCCACCTGACGACATGCCTGGAATGCGATCCAGCATGTCCTTCGCAGTAGAAGGAATCCATTCCTGAAAATAGGAGGCTGGATAACGAATAGTGGTATCACTTCCGGACGCATCCTGTGCCGAAGAAGAGGTCGAAAAACTGGTCATAGCAAGGAGGATAGAGGCCGATAAAATCGACTTGCGGAGGGTCAGGATCATGCTGATTGTTGCCTATGCTGAAAATTTAAGTGCGTACGCTATTAAAAAACCCGGTGCGATGCAATTTATTATCAATTTTGATTCAAAAAATAACTTTTTAGCCACAAATGTTACAGGTCTGTTTAAAAGACGCCGGGAAGGAATTCATTCGGAATTCTGAAGGAGAATTTTACGACGATTTCTTACGACATTTCATACGATAAGGAGACCGGAAAACTGTCAATGGCTTTCACACGATTGAAGTATTGATCGATAGAAGGGAGTAACCGAACATTCGCTCTATCATCCAGACTGAACCAGCAATTGTCACAACGAACCCCGCACTGATCATCGCGACACGCCGTATCATCGGCGCTCGCGCCAAAGTGAGCACAGGAATGAGAATAGCCACGATCGTCAGTTGGCCGATTTCAACCCCTACGTTGAATGCGAGCAGGCTTGCAATCAGCTGTTCACGCGGCAGCGACAATTCAGCGAGAACTCCGGCGAAACCAAAGCCGTGAACCAGACCAAACATGAAAGCGATCTGCCAGTGGCGCCCGCGAAAGAAGCCGAATATCACATTAAGGCCGGAAACCACTACAGATAAAGCGATGGCAATTTCCACTAAGCGCGAGGGCAGCGACACGACACCAAGAGTCGCAAGGATCAGCGTTATTGAATGGGCAACCGTGAATGCGGTGACCACTTTGAGAATTTCCGGAAGTGGCGTTTTCCATGTCCAATCTAGTACTTTCTTATCTGCATTATTATAGGCTTTGTCAGCGAGAACTATAGGGATCAAAAGAGCCACGAGAAACAGTATGTGGTCGAAACCAATCCAGATGTGCCAGATGCCTTCAATGAGAAAGCGGTACGCGTTTGCAAACAAACTCTGTTCGCCATCTTTCAGAGTTACGGCAGGGTTTGCTGGCGAAAACAACACAGTCTGATTCTCGCCCGCCATATTGATAGTGGCGATGCCGCGATGCGTCGCATCAATATCGAACAACAGCGTGTATTCCACCGATACTTCTTCATTCGATCCACACAGTCCTGAAATTGGCACATAAAGAAATACACCTGAACCAAGCTCATTGACCATGTAGTCGCCAAGATTGATTTCACAAGTCGAGGGGCCACTCTGAACATGTATATTTGCCATCAACCACCTGTCTATTTCTGGCTTTTTCCGCTGCACTTCACCCCAGCTAATCTCGCCATTACCATCAATATCGACGCCTATAGCAAGCTCGATATCGCTCAACGCTACCTGCCAATCGCCCTGTAAGCGCTCATGTTCAAACCCGAGGGATAGATAGCTGTCACTGAGACTGAGTGCGCTGGCCAGCATCGGAAACCACAGCAACAGCAAAGCAATTGTGCGAATCATGGTTGCACCGCCACAGAAGGAAAGAACAAGCGCTGTAATCGCACGTCCTCGGTCCCTGTCGCATCAGTCCACATTTCAAGGGTAGTCAGCAGTTCCTTGTTTCCCATTGCCAGCGCTGCCCGCGCAAGCAAAAGTGTATCTGAGGGTTCTTTCTGAACAGCCCAATTGAGCTTGGCTGCTTCCAGTGCCTCGGCAGGATTGTCAGCAATCGTCAATGCGTAAAGGCTGAACTCTTTGTACGAGAAAGCCTCTCCGCGCAGCCGCGAACCCACAAAGTAGTCTTCCAACTCGGCATTCAATTGACTCACCCGTTGCTCAGCAATCGGCTTATGACGAGCATCTGTAGCAGAACCGTCCAAGAGCTCATTCCAGGCGAGAGCTCGCAGTACTTTCAACTCCAGACTAAGGGAAGATTCAGGAACTGGCTCGAGAAGCGATATCATCTTCCCCGGCTCATCATTCTCCAGCAATAGCTGGCTCAGATGAGCTAGGGCGTAGGGGCTATAAGGAGACAATTCCACCGCGGTACGGTAATAGGACTGCGCCAGAGCATTCTGTCCAAGACGGTGCGCGATATCTCCGGCACTCAGATAAATCTCCAGTCTGTCGTCTTGCAACATCCTGTCTGGGTCACTCAGAATTTCGTTGAACGTCTGCAGGGCTTCCTGTGCATAGCCCGTAACTCCCTTCACCTGTAGCTCGCAATTCACACGTAGCACAGGATGAAATGGCAGCTGCAACCGCTCACAGCTCTCCATCGCCAATTCGTAATTACCCATGACCAGACCGATCTGTGCCCGCATCAGCAACGCTTGATCGTTCTGTGGGTTCTTCTTAAACACTTGGTCTAGTTCCACCAGCGCCGCATCAAAGGCATGGCTGTGCTGGAGCACACCGGCATGTACAAGATGCACCTGTTCTGTTTTCTCAAAACTCTCTGGCCAAGTTTCGAGCAGGCGAAGTACATTGCCATACGCTCTAGGGTCTTGAGAACTTAACGCTATACGATAGCGCTCCAGAAGCTGGCGCTGCTGATATTCTTGGGTTGGCTGGTCACTGGACACTCTTGTTCCAGTACTATTGGTGTTATGCAGCTCTCTGGACAACGCAATCAAAGAAGGACTTAGAGTCTCTAATACTTGCCCGTCAGAGGTCGGTAAAAACGGTGCCGCTACCGCTCCGGGCAGAGCGAATAACGGCACAAACAAACAACTAAGCGTCAGGGCGACTGTTTGAGCAAATCCATTTCGAGTAAATCTCATTCCGTTTTCTCCCTGATTACGCTTCAAACACTAATTCAACTAGGATCAATCTCCAGTTGGACTACCTGCTCCAGCTCCCGGAAGGGGAGTGTTCAAGTATGGAAACGTCTGTTCAAAGTCCATTGCGGTCACGGTAGTCTGATCCGTAAACGGTGCGGTGTTGTTTGGGGCAACGGTGGAGTCGGAAATCAATGCTCCCATCATCACCCTGAGGGCAACATCCACCACATCATCACCAGGACGTCGACCGTTTGGGAAACCTGCTGTGTCGTTGGCCAGTACACCAAGGTTCATTTGCTGTGCGGCGGGGACCGCAGCAATTGACGTATTCAGACGCAACATCTCGCTGGCTCCGTAAGTGCCGGCTGCTTGACTTGCTGGCTGATTGAGACCGGGAACGCCACCGATGGCCTGCACCAGATCTTGTCTCGGGAATCCAGTTGGTGCTTTCGCTCCTGCATTAGCGAACAGCAGCTCTAAAAGCGCCGGAAGGGTAGGATTCAAGACATAGTCTGCAAACCACAAATCGTCGTGGGGCTCACTGGAATTGAATTTATCCTTATCGGGGAGTCCGATAATCACTTCATTGACCAAAGGAAAACCAAGCCGAGAAACTTGCATAGGCTCGTTACCTACATTCAGGCTCGCTGTGGTCCAAGCGCCGATGACAGGATCATTTTTTACTAAGCAACTAGTAGGGATTTCCAGAGCGAGGGTAGTGACGTTCTTGTCGCCGATAGGATTTGGCACAGCATCAGGGGCACCAAGCGGGTTCAAGTTAACGAGATCAAATACTGCTCCCAGATTCACCGCAAAGCCTTCTTGACGCTGGCCAACGAACACTCGGCCTCCTGCAGAGCACCCAGGAATAGTAATCGGATACACATGCGAAGCCGCGTAGGCTTGGTAGTTTGGAATAGATTTTGTGCCTATGTAGTCCAGCGGTTTGCGGAACTTTAATGAGCCTGAAGTAGTGTTGGTCACTGCCTGCGTCACACCGGTACGTCGATCGCCACGCACGATATTGAGAGAATATTCCTGACGTGAGTTCACATTCGCCGTGTCATTTGCCCCCGGACCAACTCCGCCAGCAATCACCAGAGGTATGGGAACATTCTTGTTACCGATGGGCAACGCCACTCCAGCCAGTATCGTCGAAAAATCGAAACTGAAGGTGAGGTCTTCATTGTTGTCACCGTCGTTGTCGATGTGAATCTCATAAAGTCCTGCAGTTTCCAGATCGAAATAGTTAGGACCACCGTACGCGTCCTGTAGCGGAAAATAATTGGCCAGAATTGTAATGTAGCCAGCGCGACCACTTTCATAGCTGCGGAACATATACAGATCCGTCGCATCCAAGCGTGGCATACCCGCAATCATCGGAGCTTCCCGGTGACTAGAGGCAAAACTCATTGTGCAGGTGCCGGCCACTATTGCCGCGATCGCAACGGTTAACCCTTGTCGTAAATTTTTCTGTGCTCTCTTCATCGTGCTTCTCCTTGAAAAATGATCATTAGTCACATTTGTGAGCCCGTACCAAACCAGTACTGAATCTTTT
>JBBSPQ010000054.1:0-8499 GCA_038258585.1 Pseudomonadales bacterium | reverse complement strand
GGGAGATCGGTATTCGCAAAGTCTTTGGCGCCAGCGCCGGCCAAATTATGACGATGCTGTTCAGGAATATCTTCTTCTTGTTGAGTGTTGGCTCAATCGTGGCCGCTTTCGTTTCGTATTACGCGATCAATGCCTGGCTGCAGAATTTTGCCTACCGCGACGAAATCAATCTGTTTGTGTTTCCCGCTGCCGCCGCACTCGCCATCGTGCTGGCGTTTACCACCATGGCATTGCAATCCTGGACCACGATCGCCCGCAACCCTGTGTACGCTTTGAGCTACGAATAGGAGAAAACCATGCTTAGCTATTACCTGAAAACAGCATTGCGCAGCATCGCGAGTCGTAGGCTTTATTCCACGGTCAGTATTGCGGGTCTGGCGGTCGGGATGACGGTGAGCATTCTGATCTTCTCGTTCGTGCGCTACGAGGCGGGTTACGACAGCATGCACCCGGAGAGTGATCGAACCTATCGCCTCAACTGGGAGAGTGGCACAGGGTCGCGCTTTGCCACGTTCTTCAATCCAGTGTCGGAAATGATCGCGACCGCCGTGCCGACAATTATTCGGCGTTCTATTCCGATGAGAATCGCACCTTCGTGTTGTTCACTGGTTTGATCCGCCGTTAGTGAAAAGTTATGGATAAGATAATAGAAAAGAAAAAACGCCCTCTGTGGCAATGGATGGTGATTGGTGCGGTTGCAGTTGGTGTTGTGTGGTCCGTGCAGGCGATGCTTGCAGACGCCTCGATTCGTACCTACAGGGTGGACACTGAGCAACTGATTATTTCGGAAGTGACATCGGCCGCTTTTGAAGATATCACTCCCATACGGGGAACAATTCAGCCGCTCACAAGCGTATTTCTTGATGCCGTCAACGGTGGTGTCGTCGAGGAAGTCTTGGTGGAAGAAGGCAGCTTCGTTGAAATTGGGCAGGCGTTGCTGCAATTGAGTAACAGCGATCTTCAGCTCAGTGTCGCAAACAACGACACGCAGACTACGGAGCAGCTGAACAATCTTGCCAACATCAGTAATAGTCTTGAAACGACGCGCATTGTGACGGACCGAACGCTGCTCGATACCGAGTACAGAATTACAGTGCTTGAAAGGCAGAAGGAACGATTCGACCAGCTCATCGGCAACAGTTTGATCTCTCAGGAAGAATACGACACGGTGGTAGATGAGCTTTCATATCAGGAAAAAGTTCATGCCAATATTCTGGAGAGGCAACTGCTTGAGAACAAGATAAGAGAGGAGCGCTTGGTGAAGATTGAAGGGCAGATGGTGAAGTTGCAGGACAATTTGAAACTGTCTCTCAACACTTTCGAGAATCTGTTGGTGCGCGCACCAGTCGCGGGGCAGCTCACATCGCTGCCGATCGAGATTGGTGAGAGCAAGATTCGCGGTCAACGGCTTGGTCAGATTGATGCGGTTGATCAGTACAAGGTTGTCGCGCAGGTGGATGAGTATTACGTGACCCGCGTGTCGCAGGGGCAATCAGCAAGATTCACTCTCGCTGGCCAAGAGTATCAAGCCACCGTGCTGAAGGTGTATCCAGAGATAACCGATGGCACGTTTGAAGTCGATCTCGCCTTCGAAGGAGTAACGCCTGCCAACATTCGCCGTGGACAAACCTTGCAGCTTGAGTTGACTCTAGGCAATCCGATGGAGTCTCTCTTGTTGCCGCTGGGCGGGTTCATTCAGGACACCGGCGGCAACTGGGTATTCGTGCTCGACGCGGCAGGAGAGTACGCCACCCGACGCGACATTGTGACGGGAAGACGCAACAACCGTTATGTGGAGATTCGTGAAGGTTTACAGTTCGGCGATCGGGTAATCACTTCTGGCTATTCCAGTATGGCGGATATTGAACGGGTGCGATTGGCGAATTAAGCAAAGTAGTGGCGGCTTTGCCTAGAGGGGCTATTTTTTTACTGGCGGTATTTTAAAAATATTATTAAATATCATAGGGTTATGAGAGGAAATCCTTATGGCACGCATTCTGCTACCTCCTGCTGTCGAAGCGATTTCGACTAATCATAAATTTTCAAAATTTGGGAGAAAGTTGAACAATGTTGCGTAACTTAATAATTCTAAGCTTGTGCCTGACTATGACCGGATGCCTGCTTACGGTGGACTCCCGCGAGAAATCAGGACACTCGGAGTGGACTCAAGCCGACGTGTCGCGTATTGAAATCGGCAAGACCGACGCTGATTGGGTGCGAACCGCTTTCGGGGCAGGTCGTCGCCAATCAACGTCTTCGCAAGGAACCGAGATCTGGCGGTACGAGAACGTGGACAGAACCGAATCTGAAGTAGGCCTGTTTCTGGTGTTTCATGTGGATGTGGAACGTGAGGACTCTGAGACACTTGCTATCGAAATGCGCGACGGCATAGTGACCGACTATTGGATTGAGTCAGACATTGACTGAGTTTGATGAACCTAGGGTTAATGAACCTAAGGTTGTCACTCTTGGTTGCAGTTGCGGGCTTGTATCGGCTGGTTGACGCTGGTACTAATGACGCCAACAACAATAACCAGAGTGCTTCTTATGCAATCACCGCTGCTTAAAACCATTGCGTGCTCAGTCTTGTGCACGCTTTCCTCATTGACACTTGCCCAGAGTTGGACAGACGACTATCCGCCTGCCCGCAATCACGGCGAGAATCCCTACAACCCAGTTATCAACTGGCTGAAGCCCATTGCTGAACCAGACTTTGTATGGGGTTCTCATCCTGGTTTGATAGTGGATTCTAAAGACAGAATTTTCATCATTCAGCGTGGCGAACTGCATGTGCCAGTGCCCAAGCCGCCGGAGTTCACTGATTTCTACGGATCGGTTCCAGGGCTTACGGCGCTGAGTCCTCCGCAAGGCACGCAACGGGAAATGCGTAACGTTATCTTCATCGTCGACTCTCAGGGCAACTTAGTGGAGAAATGGAATCAATGGGATTACCTGTTTGAAGGTACCGCCGGCCCCCACAAGATCGCTATCAATCCTCATGATCCGGATCGCAAAGTCTGGGTGGTGAACGATGGCCGTCAGCAGATTCATGCCTTCTCCAACGACGGTAAAGAATTGGTGATGTCGCTGGGTATTTGGAACGAGACTGCAGATGACGAAACTCATCTTGGTCGGCCACAGGACATCGCGTTTCTGAGTGATGGCAACATTGTTGTCGCCGATGGTCTCACCAATTCCCGCGTAATCAAGTTCGACAAGAGCGGCAAGTTCTTGAAGGCATGGGGCAGTAAAGGATCTGCGGAAGGACAGTTCGACGCGGTTCACGCGGTTGCAGTGGACAAGAACGATCACATTTATGTCGCAGATCGCAGCAACGATCGCATTCAGGTTTTCGATAAAGACGGAAAGCATCTGGCGACTTGGCCGGAGTTGAATTTTCCCAATCACATTCTGATTACAGAAAATCAGGACGTTTGGGTGATCGATAACCAGCCTGTGCGCATGGTCAAGTTCGATACCGACGGCAATCGTCTGTACTCATGGGACATGCACGGACGAGGTCCGGGAGAGTTTGAGGAGCTGCACGAGTTTTCTATTGATGAAGATGGCAACTGGTACGGTGCGGACAATGTGCTGGGAAGGTCCTTGAAATTCACGCCGGGGGCGAATGCTGATTCCGATAAGTTGATGGAGCCGAGTATGCCTATGGGGCATTGAAGCTAGACCCGAATTAATTGACACCTTTCTATGGTGAAAATTTGAGGAGTCAATTAATTTGGGCGAAGTTTACATCCGCTCAACGCCCTTGAGTAAGAACGGCTTGCTGGTATGGACGAATTGACCCTCACACCTACGGAATAGATATCTCGCGATTATACCAAGGGATCGACGTGACACCTGTAAGGACTTCCGTGCCATCGAAAATGGCAGAGAACAGCGGCCCCGCGGCGGTGAACGATACTGATTCGATACGGCTGTCGGGGCTACCGGGAATACCCAGTGCATCGGATGCCTGATCGATATGGTAGGTGCGTGTGAAGTCGGGTTGGTGGCCGGAGCGGATGACGATGGATGATTGTCTGCGTACCGGAAGCGCTGAGCGATAGCGCAGATTCAACAACACACTGTCTCCGCTTTCGGCAGCCAACTCCCAGGTCTCGGCGGTGCTTCCGCTCTCTTCGCCCAGCCCAGAATTGACACGTTCCGTTCTGGCAATCACTGCGGGTTGATACACCTCGTAGGCGCCTGTGCCTTCAGGTGAAATGCCGTTGATAATCATGGTGCCAGACAATCCACTCACTGCGTTACGCGTCTGTACGGAAATGACCATATAACGACTGGCACCAGTGCGCACTTGTTTACCTTGCGCGTCGAGAACCAGTTTGCGATCCATGAATGTCATCGAAATATTAACCTTGCCCGGAGCATCTGCAATCGGCGTGACGCTCCAACCTGACGGAAGCAAAGGGCGAATGGCCGCTTCACTTACGCGAAAGCTCAACGAGGTGCGCACCTCAGTGCTCCACTCTACATAGTTCTGTGCAGTGGCGGGGGAGGAGCAGATAAGTAACACACACGCTAACGTCATCAAGTGCAGCGAAATGGCTCTTGCATCGTGAGCAATCGCGAAGGCGATTGATTGAAATCGGTTCATTTTAAACATCCTGGTCGGGAATGGTGAGTGGACAGCTTGTGGGTAGATTAACAGTAGCTGTGCTCTATAATCCACCCATACCCCGCTGAGGGGAGTGGCAAAGAGTAAAGCGAGTAACACAAAATCGCTACGGCTTTCGTGTCAATCTGGAAGCGCTTGTAAGCGGTAAAAGCCATCTCTGAACGCATGTATTAAAAGGTTTTACGACCTTCGCCGGCACCCTGGGAGCAACCATGACGCCGTCTTCCAAGGTGATGCCGCCAAGATCCAAAAAAAAAGCAAGCATGGTTGATAAAGACGCCTTTACCCAGACGGATAAATTTCCCAAAATTCGTATGAAAGGGAGGAAATACCGTTGTACTTTCATCAATCTTTTCATCAACTATTTCGTTCAACCACTTCCTCTCCGATCCGGTAGTATTCGGGATCGTCCATAGCGACGGATTCGCCTGATCTCAGTCTGCTGAAAATATCGGTTGTCATATGCTGTACTTATTTGAGTTTAAGTAAGCAGAGCGTAAGCCTAATTTTATAATCCTAGCTCTCCACTCGCTTTCTGCTTTTATTCATTTGTCAGCGATATTTTTCTTTGCCCACTGTTCGACAGTGGTAACCGGAATCGACTGCCGATCGTTGAAGGTGTCGGCTTTCGGCCACGCCACGCCACGCCTTTGCCTTGTGCGAACACGGCGCGGTACTTTTTGATGTGGTGCGTGGGGTCTTTTTCCAATTCCTGCATCAGGTACGGAACCGTCCACACGTTGGTTTTCTTGTGAGCGGGTACACACAGCAAGCAACCAGGAGAACACCAGACAAAAAGTACACCCCATCACCGCCAAAATAGAAACGCACCCATTTGTCACCGTCCGCACCTGCAAACAAAAATGCCGACCCAAACAGAAGGATGATGTTCAAGACAGCACCTACCGCCATAGCTGCGATAAAGGCATAGAATGTATGGATAATTCTGTAGAATATCGCTCGCACTTAGGCCACCTAACGCCGCAAACAACGGCGCGAACGTAGTGAGTGGACCGGCGCCGTCAGGCGCGTATTGATTTGGTTTGTTAGGTCGCATCATCATCCAGAATTATTACCTCTTCGATAAGTTCAGCTTCCGCGCACGCTATAGCCTTATGAATTGCAGTGACGACAAAGCGAGGAACCTTTGGAGTGCGAAAATCGAAAATCACCTTCTTGGCACGTATGCTTGTTACATTCGTTCGGAAAAACTCTTCGATTTGCAGGCTCAGATCATTTGAGTCTTGACGATCTCGGATTAAGGAGCGTGGAACGGCACTCACAGCTGCCAGCGGATAAAGTGAGCCGTTTTCATCACGATCATTCACACGTGATGCAAACTCGACAAGCTGATTCTTCGTAATCGTAGTGCCGCGCGTATGAATGTTTAGAGGAGCGAAACCTTCCTCTGCATAAGTCAAAACGTGATACTCAGTGCGGCGCGGCCATATTACTTCTTGCCTAACACAATGAATATGCATCTGTTCCTCGGGAATGCGGCGACCTAACCTCGTCATAAAAGGCAAGCAACTTGTTACGAGTCCAGCGCGTGAAACGAGCGATTTTTAATGGCTTTGTTAGGCATTTTTTCGCGCCACGAACTGTACTACCGAAGCTAACCCAGTATGGCCTTCGCCTTCGCTGACTTGTCTCTCTAGCTCACGAATAAGAATGGGTTGGCAGTTTGGAAATTCGTTTTTTAGTTTTTCAGCTGTCATGAGCATATCTGCGTCTTTTGGCCCGTCAGTGTTTCGGGCAAGCTGACCTTCTGAATATGCCTCTAAAATTATGATGCCGCCTGGCTTCAAGCAGGCTTCAACTAAAGGATAAAGGTTGGTCCTAATTGAGATCGGAAGGTGTGCTGAAATTGAAATGACTGAGCCATAAAAATTTTCTTTTGGTTTGAAATCTGCTAAGTCAGCAATCTCTGTTTGAATCTCGACATTATTTAGTTTAGCTAAAGCTTTTGCCTTAGTTAGTGCAACCTCAGAAATATCAACTCCATGTACGTTTAATCCGAGTAACGCAAGAAATACAGCATTCCTGCCTTCACCTTCCGAAAGAGAAAGCACTGGCCCCACAAGTAAATTAGCCTGCGCTACAAGAAATGTATTTGGCTCAGATCCATATAAGTATTTATCACTTGCATAGCGCTCATTCCAAAAATTCTTGTCGTACATGAAGACTCTCCAGAGTGACTAACACCGCAAAAAGCCGTCAGACTGATTTGCTTTGTTATGCTCTTGACCCTACACTTGTACAAGCGTTGCGTACAAGCACAGAGGTTAAAAAAACATGAAAACTGTAAACATTAGTGATTTTAGAGCCAACCTATTGAAATATCTAGAAAAAGCAAACTCTGGTGAGCAAATATCTGTTACCACAAACGGAAAGCTATTGGCCACCATCACCCCCCCTGTGAATAGAAAATTATTAGCTAAACAGCAACTTAAAGAACTTTCAGCAAGCGCCAAGCTGAATGACGTCGTCACACCCATCGGCAGCGATTGGGATGCAATGGCATGATCTTAATGGACACATGCGCAATAATCTGGGATGCACTAGACGACAAACAGCTTACCTCAAAAGCGCGAAACGCAATACAAAAGGCAGACGATCACAATGCGCTGATAATTTGCGATATTTCTATTTGGGAGATATCAATGCTATTTAAAAGACGGCGAATAGAAGTGGGAACCACCGCCGAGAATTTTGTGAATTTATTTCTACAGTCTAGAAATATATCGGTGATCCAAATTTCTCCAGAAATAGCCGAACTTGCAGTAAATTTTGGCTCAGAAATTAACAATGATCCAGCGGATCGAATAATTGCGGCAACATCTATTATTCACAATGCCCAACTTGTTACAGCCGACAAAAATTTAATAGAAAGCGAATTAGTGGATACACTCTGGTAAGCATAACGCTTTGCATTGGGGCCGTAGTGCAGGTGTGGACCTGCAGCACTTTCACGAACAACGCCGCTTTCATTATCTGGTTGCGAGAGCCGAACGCAAACGCCCGTCTACTTCAAGCATGACCATGCGCCCTTCCTCAAGGAACAGCACTGAAGCGGCCACAACCGCCGCGATGCCCCCCCAGTCCGAGACGTTCATGCCGCCCGTCCCAAACAGCGCCTCCGCTGGCGGCCAATGCACCGCAATTGTCTGAAGAAGAATTACACTCCCGAGCGAGGCCCAGAGCATCCCGTTCTCGAAGATGCGCGCGTTGAACGACGCGCCCTTCTCGTTACGAGCGTTGAACAAATTAACAACCTGGAATAGCACAGACGTCGTGAACGCCAAAGTCAGTGCTCGTTGCTGAGTACCGGTATGCAGGCCGTTGTAAAGCACTGAAAGGGTACCCAGCATCATGGTGACGCCGTAAGCGAATATCTTCGCCAAGCGGGAGAGCGGAAGGATGTGTTCGGCGCGGCTGCGCGCCGGCTCCAACATGATGCCGGGGCGTGGCGCGTCCAGCGCGAGCGAGACGGCCAGCGGGCCGTCCATGATGATCGCGACCCAAAGGATCTGGATCGGCGTAAAGGGCTCCGGCAAGCCCGCCAGCGGCGCGAAGAACACGGTCAGAATTGCGCCGATCGTCGTGGAGAGTTGGAACCGCACGAACTTTAGAATGTTGTTGTAGAATGTCCGACCGTGACGCACCGCGCTCACGATGGTTGCGAAATTGTCGTCGGTCAGGACCATCGTCGCGGCTTCCTTCGCGACGGCCGTGCCGCTGATGCCCATGGCCACGCCGATGTCGGCGCTCTTAAGCGCTGGCGCGTCGTTGACGCCGTCTCCCGTCATTGCAACTACGTGCCCCTTGGCTTGCAGCGCGCGTACGATTTTCACCTTATGCGC
>JBBSPQ010000053.1:0-8525 GCA_038258585.1 Pseudomonadales bacterium | reverse complement strand
CGTGACGTTTTTCACGTCGAAATCGACTCTGCCGTCGTCGGGCAGATCGAGAAAGTTGAGGATGTCGAGATAGGTTGCGCGCGGCGACTGCTTCAAGTCCTCGAAAAACACGAGCTTGACGCGCTCGTGCGGAAAATAAGCGAAGACCCGTTCGACCTGCTTGCCGAGCAGTCCCTGCTCTCGATATTGGGTATAGAAGACATGGCGACAGCCCTTCGGCAGGTGTTTACCCTGCGCGCGCTCGTCTTGCAGTCGCCACGCCTGTTCGAAATCGAGCACGTCCTCCTCGCCACGAAAGCAGAAATGGGCGTGGTAGGAGTACACCAGCTCGATAGGATGGCGCAGGGCGACGATGATTTTCGCTTCGGGCGCAAACTGGGCGATTTCCGCGAGGGCGACCTCCGAATTAATATAGGAGGTCGAGCCTTCGCCAATGACAAGATGACGCACAGGATCGGCGTTCTTGAAAAGCCGCAAATACTCGTCCGTATCGTGAAGTGACGACATCCCTTCTCGATCTTTGGCGAAGAAATGCGGCTCCTTCGGGATCGACAGGAAGGCATTCGGATGGGTGCTGAGGTAGTCAAAAATGGACGTAGTACCCGCTTTGGGCGCGCCGACCAGGAAGAAGTTGGGAGAGGGCATAGCAATTTCTCGCGTAATTGAATCAGTCATCGGCGAATCGTGCAACAAACAGTCGATGTCATCCATACTATCTATCATCGAAGCGTTATCCAATCTTCCTCAGTTCCAGCGCGTCCGCATTCGGGCATTAAATAGCTGGACGAAGGATGCTGCCCATATCCACAGATCGACTGGCAGGATTGCCGTCGCCGCGCCCACGACCGAAAGCTTATTCACAGGCACAGGATAGCGCGCGAGGGCGATGTAGCGGACGCGGGAAGCCGCCATGTAAGCAATTACGCACAGCCAGAGGACAAACCAGATCGGCCCCAGCCAGGGGGCGAGGAAGGGCGCGATCAGGAGCGCACCGCCCTGAACCGACGTGCGTAGCGCGCGAACCGCCTGACGATAATCGCCAGTGGCGAAGCCGATGAAGATTTCGTTGCGCAGCCAGCGTGAGCGTTTGTGATAGTAAGGCTGAAGTGCGTCGGGAAACTCGGTTTCGATCAAGCTCTGCTTGACGTTCTTGATGGTGTACCCGTGCCGGATCAACTGGCGCGCAAGTGTGTAATCGGTTCCGGTGGGAGCAGGCGCATCAAATCCGCCCGTCTGCTTAAGAACGTCGGTTTTGACAGCGCAGTTTCGTCCGAGCAACCCCGGACTGGGGTCTGCCGCGTGGCGTAGCGCCCACTGATTGACTGCGAACTGAAACGCGACCAGTGGATTCCAAAACTGTAGCGCAATCGGCTTGGACGATCCGGTGGCGGCAGCGTAGTTGTCGTTGATCAGGGGAGCAAGCGTCCGCTCGAAGCTGTCGTCGTCAAACAAACAGTCGGCATCGGTAAGGTAAACAATCTCGCCAGTGGCATAGACCACCCCATCGCGCAGTGCGACCTGCTTACCCTTGCCCGCCTGCTGCGCGATGACCTTCACCGTCTCGTCGGCATATTTTGAGGCTGCCTCGAAAGTAGGATCGCTGCCACCGGCGATCAGGATCAGTTCTTTATTGGGATAGCGCAATCCTTTGAACGAGCGGATGTGCGCTTCGATTCCCTCAGCCTCATTCCAGGCTGGCACTAAAGCGCTGATGCGCGGCGTCGCTTGCAAGGCAGGGACGCCCTCGGCTGAGATCGGCGGACGATTGCGAAGCAGCCTGCGCAGACGGTTATAGTTGACGACGCCAATGAAGGCCAAACCGACAACCAGTATCAGCAGCGCAAATTGATTGAGCTGACTCCAGACGGCGGCAATTATGTCAATTATGCTGGCAACCACCGCCTATCTATCCTGAATGGGGCTGTGTGACGGAAGCGCGTGCTTTTCCTCCAGCACCAGTTGGTAGAGTGCCTCAAGTTCTTTCGCTATTGCTGCCCAACTGTAGCGCTCTGTCACTTTGCGCAAGCCTGCCTGTCCAAATTGGGATCGCAGTTCAGGCGAGTCGATCAGCGTTTGCAGCTTCGCCGCCAAGTCGTCCTCGTCCCCGGCCTGAAAGAGAAATCCGGTCGTGCCATCGCTGACAACCGAGCGAACGCCGGGAATGTCGCTGGCGACCACCGGACGCCCACAGGCATTGGCTTCAATCAACACCATGCCAAACGACTCCGGCGGCGTAGAGGGAAGGACAACAATATCGGACGCGCCGTAGTAGGCGCGAAGCTGCTCATGCGGCACATTGCCGCTGAAAACAACCTGCTCAGCGATGCCTGTCTCTCGCGCAAGCTGCTCGTAACTCTGCCGCATTTCCCCATCCCCAACGATTAACAGGCGCGCGTGGGGATTCTTTAATTTGGCAAAGGCGGCGATGAGCTTATCCACCCCTTTAAACATATGTGCCTTGTCTAGTGTGCCGACAAAGCCAATGACTGGCGCAGATGGCTCGATTCCCCAGCGCGACCGGATTGCTACCCCTTCATCGTTTGGGTAAAACAGACTGGTTTCGACCCCGTTGGGAATCTCAACCACATCTGACCAGCGTCGCTTATAGGTCGAGGTCAGCCCACAGTGTTGGGCATGATCCAGCGAGACAACGGCGTATTTCGATGCGCCACGCACTGTCACGAATTTGCTGATCGGATAATAGAGGTCGAAGAGCAGTTGGCGCTTGCGATTACCGACAGTAATCAAATCATTATGATGCGTCATGACATACGGGATGCCGCGAAGTTTTGAGGCCAACCAGGTGAGTTCGGCTCCGAAAATGAATGGAAAGTGCAAATGGATAATATCGAACCCACGAAGCTCAGTGATAAGCTGAGGCATAAAAGGCGCATTGCCGAGATGGATCGGTGCAGGCAAGCGGCGCACAGAAATGATTCCGGTATCATCGAAGACATCATCTGAGGCGGGAGCGGTGAAAACGGTGACTGCATGGCCTAAACGGGCTAGCTCAAGTGCATTGAAATAACAGACCCTACCTGTTCCAGATTCATAGGGTGGAAAAACCGCACTAACGTGTGCAATCCGCATAGAATGGGTTCGCTCTGTAATCAGTTGGACGGAGGGAAGCATAGCTTGAGTGAATGCTAGGAATTACCGCATTACGAACTCACTGTGCTGCGCGTCCAGTAATTGCTATAGTAGCTGAACATGACTCTCGTTTTAAGCGGCAAATGCATGGCGAAGTGTCCGAAGATTCGCCCGGAGATGCGGGCAATTTCGTAGATCGGAACGTAGGCTAACCAAAGCCAATGACCGGATTTCACGAGGAAAGCGATCTCATGGGTGATGAATCGGATCCCGTCCACAGCCGACGACCCAATCGTGTCCGCGCTGATGTCAAGCAGCGAATACGCGCTGTCGAAGTTACGGCGAAACAGAGCCTTCAGGCTGTAGTTGTGCGAATGAATGACGGCGACGGTGCTGTTGTAAAGCGTATCGTAGCCTGCCTGAAGCACCAGCTTGGCGAAAATCTGGTCTTCGCTCATGATCAGGTTTTCAGGGAACGGATACTTCAACGCGAGGTCGCGATAGGTGATGCTGCACACGTTTGAGAAAAACATCTTGTCGAGCGTCATCCGCTCGGTCGGCTTCCACGTAAACCGCTTATCGACGCCGGGATACATTTCGTAGTTAAAGAACACTTCGAGCGGTGTTGCATTCGGGCGCGGAAGCTGGCGAATATGTGCGGCTCCGATCTTCGGATCGTCCAGCAGATGCACCATCTTGACGAGCCAATCGTCGCCAACTGGCAGCGCGTCGGCGCTCATAAACAGAATCAAGTCCGTTTTGGCGTGTCGTACACCCAGGTTCCGCGCATAACCATGACTGAAATGAGCGTGCGGGATTTCCACGACGGTTGCCCCATACGCCTTCAGAACGTCAACCGTTCCATCGTTAGAACCTGAATCGACGACGAGAATCTCGGCGTGACCGGGATAGGTATCACATTGTTGGCGCAGGATAGGAAGCAAATCCACCAACCAGCGATGCGCTTTATAAGTCGGCATCAGAATCGTCACATCAGGCAGATTTTGTGTCGTCATTTGAGTCGGTCGCTCCGCAGGCGTATCGTTTTGCATCATATTAGTGATTCGAGCGCGCCTTAATTTCAGACACAAAGGGTGTCGTCTTCGCGACAGGTTTGGGCGCTGTATACGGAGCTTTCATGGGTTTGCTGATTTCCGAGTGAACGTTGGCTACATTTCCGGCAATGATGGCGATCAGGAAGCCGCCGAAGAAGCTCTGGTTGCCGATCAGGATCAAGGTCGCGCCGGCGAGAATGTCCCGGATTCGATTCAGCGAACCGTATCCCTGGGTCGACCAGGCGATGAACACACTCGCAAGGATGAACACACCTGAAAGTAATAAAGTAATACCAATTAATAACATGATCTCGAGATTCACGCGCTTCATCATTGAGGTGAAGGTGACTCCCGCGTGCCGATAGCCAGCTTTGACCCCATAAATCGTAGTCGCCATGGCAAACAGTGCGTTCTGTACGCTGCTAACGAGCAGCACACTCGCCAGCACCATCCAGTGATTGCCAAACGTCAAACTGCCCAAATGTACGGTTTCCTGGTTCGGATTAAGGAGGAGCAGCACGAAAATTATCAATCCGACAATGCCCGAGACGGCAGCCGGAATTGCAAACAACCAGGTCGGACTCAACATCAGGATATAGCGGAGATGACGCCAACCATCGCGCCAGGGACGGAGGTGCGGCGGGCGACTGCGTCCATCGGGTCGGAGTGTGACTGGCACTTCCGTCCGGCTCAGGTTCACTAACGTGGCCTTGATAACCATCTCACTCGCAAATTCCATGCCAGTCGAGGTCAGCCGGAGTTGCTCGTACCCGTACCGGGTCAGTGCGCGAATACCAGAGTGGGCATCGCTGAGACCGGAATGGAACAAAAGATTAAGGACGCCGCTCAACAGGGGATTGCCAATGTAGCGATTCTTCCAGGGCATCGCGCCGGGCATAATTTGCCCCTTAAAGCGACTGCCCATACACAGATCGTAGCCCTCGGTGAGCTTGACAATCATTGGAATAGATTCATGGAAATCGTAGGAACCGTCAGAGTCTGCCATGACGATGTATTGCCCGTAAGCGGATTCAATGCCGAAGCGCAATGCGTAGCCATAGCCGCGCTCTGGAACATGCACAACACGCGCACCCATCTCTTCAGCAATTTCGATGCTGCCATCGGTACTGCCATTATCGCTAACAATGACTTCAGCTTCGAGGTGTAGTTGCTGACGAATAAGTTCTACCGTTTCCTGCGCTTGGAGAATACAATCCGGCAGAGTTTCGATCTCGTTCAGGCACGGCATGATGATCGAAACGTCAATTCCACGATTTTCTTCAAGCACGCTGGCTAACACATCTTCCACTGGAATTACATCCTTTGTCTGTATGTCGAATCCTTACGGGGAAGTCATCGTTGAAGACGACTTCGGAAAACAAATCCGGTCTGCATTGAGAAGAATAATTGCGTATGGATTTAGGATTTGTTTGTTACTTTAACTGAGGGTGGGGCATACGTACCTCTCAGGCCTGTTTTACGATGCCTGTTCTAATGTTGAAAGCGCGTTTTTGAGTTGGCATCAAGAGTCTATAAAGGTTCATAGCAGTCTATGCCCCACCCTCATTTTGGGACTGTACACCTAGTTTATTGATTTGTGCAATTTGTTGCAATGTGCATATCTTCCAATGACTACAGATATTCTATTGTAGTGTCAAAGTGCTGTCAATTTGGGTTTGAAGCAAGATATTTAAAGGTTTAAGGAGGTAAAGTTGAAGACAATTTTAACTAACCATCGATTTCCGCTCCCTGTTTTCTCGTGGCTCACTTCAGAGATAAGACTCTTATGTAGAAACACGATAATAAACAGTTTTCAAAAAAGTTATGCAGCAAAACTTAATACCAATAGATTTTTTGGTGAATTTGAGGCGCTCAATACAGATAAATGGCAAAATAAATAACTAATCTTTGTTCCCAAAAGACAACCTTGAATACCCGCTCCTCTGCTATTATTCTTACATTCAATCAACGAATCGTCTAGTTCATATTACGATTGTTCCATACTCCCAAATTGGGTTGCTTTCACCCAAAGCACACTTTGTTGCGCTTGCAGTAAATCTGTGGAAGGATGTCCAAATGCGTTCATTGATCACGGGTGGTGCTGGCTTCATCGGTTCTCATATTACAAAGCACTGCTTGGCATTAGGGCACGAAGTCGTTGTCCTCGATGATCTTTCTGGCGGATTCGTGGATCATCTTCCAAACGGAGTCGAGTTCGTACAAGGGTCGGTCACTGATTATAAACTGCTGGAGCAGTTGTTTAATCAGTATGAATTTGACTACGTCTATCATATCGCCGCTTATGCCGCTGAGGGACTTTCACATTTTATCCGCAGGTTCAACTATTCGGTGAATCTGATCGGGAGCGTCAACTTAATTAACGAGTCGGTCAAACACGATGTAAAATGCTTTGTGTTTACGTCATCAATTGCCGTATACGGTGCGAATCAACTGCCAATGACGGAAGACCTCGTTCCCCAACCGGAAGACCCCTACGGCGTGAGTAAATATGCTGTCGAGCTTGATTTGGAGATTGCTCATAAAATGTTCGGGCTGAATTATGTCATCTTCAGACCCCATAACGTCTATGGCGAAAATCAGAATATCGGGGATCGCTATCGCAACGTGATCGGAATATTTATGAACCAGATCATGCAGGAGAAGCCGCTCACGGTTTTTGGGGATGGTCTCCAAACACGCGCCTTCAGCAACATTGACGACGTTGCGCCTTACATTGCGCGAAGTGTACTCATCAAAGAGGCGTACAACCAGGTCATCAATATTGGGGCAGATACGCCGTTTACTGTACTGCATCTGGCAGAAGTGGTGAGCAACGCCTTTGGAGTTGAACCAAATATCCTTCATCTTGATGCTCGCAACGAAGTCCAGCACGCCTATGCAAGCCACGATAAAGCGACCCGAATTTTCGGTATTGAAGAACATCTATCGTTAGAGGATGGCATCTCCCGAATGGCAGTGTGGGCGAAGCGGGTCGGCGCGCGCAAGAGCAGGAGTTTCGGAGAAATCGAAGTTCGCAGGAATATGCCGCCCAGTTGGGAAGATGTTTAGAAGCATTTGCGAGAGTGCTTCCGGTTTTGGCGGTGGTGTTAGCCCAATGTTTCTTTAAGGTGAGACGCTTCGAAAGATGGACATGATTCATGTTAGGCTTGACGATGTAAAGCCGTGGAAAAGAGAATTCTACCTCTCCCCCCCCCGCGTAGCAGTTCTGTATCTTCTTGCGATCACGCTTTCTGAGGTTCTGACGACCTATGTCCATCCGGCTTTGGGTCTGGTCGCTCACAGCGCCACCCTGATAGCGCTCCTAATCCACATCGCCGCAGCATGGGAGCAGCCGATTCATCGACTGCTGCTTACGCTCACCTTCGCACCACTCATTCGTCTGCTCAGTCTATCGCTGCCGCTGAATGACTTCCCGCAAATCTACTGGTATTTTATCGTCAGCGTCCCACTGTTCGCCACGGCGTTCATCATTGCCCGAATTTTGGGGTTGTCGTGGTCGGATGTTGGCATCAATTTGAAGAAGCCACTGCTTCAGGTCTTGATCGCATTAACGGGCTTTGTGTTTGGCTATATTGAGTATGTCATTCTGAAGCCCAGCCCTCTGATTACCAGCCTGGAACTGAGAGAGATCGCCATTCCGGGGTTGATTTTGCTTTTCAGTACCGGCCTCATGGAAGAGCTGCTGTTTCGCGGCATGATGCAGAAAGTGGGCATTTCTGCGTTGGGGCGTGGCAGCATCTTCTACTCGACGGCGATCTTCATGGTGCTCCACATCGGCTATGAGTCGGTGCTAGACTTGATTTTCGTTTTCGCGGTCGGTTTCTTATGGGCGTACCTCATCGCCAAGACCGGCAGCATCGTCGGGACGACGGTCTCGCACGGTATCACCAATATTATGCTGTTTTTGGTGTTTCCGTTTTTGTTTGCAGGAAACGGGCGGCTGCTTGCCAATGCCGTCACAGCGCAATCGCCGCTCTTGGAGCGGACGCTGTATTCCTTCTTTTCCGTATTCCAAAACGGCGGCGCTTACATTCCCGTGATCGTGTTTCTCGTTTATTTAACGGTCATTCTATCTACATTTATGGGGCCACTTCACCTCACAAGTCGCAAAATGTCTTCCCGAAGGGATGAGGAAATATAAAATTCGTATATTGACAATTCCCAGAAATAATGGTTGACAGTTTCGTCAATCTGTGCGAATATCAAATATCAATTTGTCAGTGATTAGGTGGGATTTCCTATGTCTTCTACAGTAACAGTATCCACGGTATCCACCGTAACAGCGACCGCCTTCTTTGCATCGCTGGGCTTGGTTGTAGCTGTGACGTTATTACTGCTCATAATCAAGAAGGAAATCTT
>JBBSPQ010000052.1:0-8589 GCA_038258585.1 Pseudomonadales bacterium | reverse complement strand
TTCACCACGCGCCAGAATATTCAGTTTAACTGGCCGGAACTGGCAGATGTGCCTGACATCCTTGCCCACCTCGCCGAAGTGGAAATGCATTCAATTCAGACCAGTGGCAACTGCATTCGTAACACGACGACCGATCAATTTGCGGGTTCCGCTGCCAATGAGATCGAAGACAGCCGACCCTACTGCGAAATAATCCGGCAATGGTCCACTTTTCACCCTGAATTTGCTTACCTTCCCCGTAAGTTCAAAATCGCCGTTTGTGGCACAACAGACGATCAAGCGGCCACTCAGGTTCACGATATTGGTCTCTTCATTGTGCGTAACGATGCTGGCGAGATTGGCTTCCGGGTATTGGTCGGGGGCGGTCTCGGCAGAACCCCGGTCATTGGCAAGGAAATCCGCGTCTTTCTGCCTAAGGAACACCTATTGACTTACTTGGATGCGATTCTGCGCGTCTATAACCGTGAAGGTCGTCGGGATAACAAGTTCAAAGCCAGGATCAAAATTCTGGTCAAGGAAAACGGCGTCGACTTGTTCAGGGATAAAGTCGAGAAAGAATGGCTCGCATTAAAGGACGGCCCGCTGACTCTTACTGAGGAAGAAATTCAGCGCTGCAAAGGTTGCTTTCAGGACCCAGCTTACAAAGCACTGAATGATGACGCACCGGCCTTGAACGCTGCGCTGAGACAGGATGTGTTATTTGCAAGCTGGTACTACCAGAATGTCTCCCAACACAAGAAGTCAGGCTACTCCATTGTCACAGTATGTCTGAAGAAAACCGGATTCGCCCCTGGTGATATAACATCCCGACAAATGAATTTCGTGGCGGATCTCGCGGATGAATTCAGTTTCGGAGAGCTGCGCGTTAGCCATGAACAGAACATCATTCTCGCCGATGTTGAGAAGGAATTGCTGTACACGCTGTGGCAGGCTCTTAAGTCGCAGGACTTGAATGCGGATAACCGTGGTCTGCTCACAGACATAATCTGCTGCCCTGGCGGAGATTTCTGCTCCCTCGCCAACGCGAAGTCTATTCCTATTGCAGAATCGATTCAGCGTCGCTTCAGCGACCCTGAACAGCTGCGCGATATCGGTCAGTTTACGTTGAATATTTCTGGCTGCATGAATGCCTGTGGTCACCACCATGTTGGCAACATCGGTATTCTAGGTGTCGACAAGAAAGGTGAGGAGTTCTATCAGATATCTCTTGGTGGCTCGGTCGAGAATAATACGGCTCTTGGGCAGGTGATTGGGCCTTCCTTCGCGCAGGAAGAAATTCCTGATGTGATCGGAAAAATTGTTGGCGTTTATACCCGCGAACGCCAGACGGATGAACGTTTCATTGATACTTTCAACCGGGTTGGACTAGCCCCGTTCAAGGAAGAGGTTTATGCCAAAACTCATTAAAAATCGTGCTGTCGTCACTGACGAATGGACTTTGATCAGAGAGGCCAATGAACTTGTCGACCTTGCCAGTCAGGCTGGAAACAACCTGATCGTGCCGCTGTCGGTGTGGCAGGAGTGTAAAGATGAACTGCTGGCAAGAGATTCAAAAACAGCCGTGTGGTTGAACAGCAATGAACTTCCCGAGCAATTGGCAACGGATCTGTCCCGGCTGGATCTTGTCGCGCTCAATTTCCCGGTGTTCTCCGACGGCCGCTCCTATTCGTCCGCGCGGGAGCTGCGAGCGACTTATAAGTACAACGGTGAGATACGAGCAATTGGCGATGTGTTGATTGATCAGTTGTTTTACATGAACCGGTGTGGGTTTGATGCCTTTGATCTGCGCGATGATCAGAATGTTGAGCGCGCTTTGACAGCGTTTGATGACTTCCACGAAGGGTATCAGGCGAGCATCGATCGCCCTGTTCCTCTGTTCAGGAGACGTGCCTGAGTCTCTACCAGGAAATTGTTAAGAGGTGGTGATTATATCCAGCACAACTCTTCCTACCGCCCTGCCCTCAATTAACTTCTGAAGATGACCCTCCAATTCACCAAACCGGATATCAACGCCTAAGTCGTCAAGTGCGGGCAAGCGCCACTCGGCGGCCAGTTTATTCCACAAAGTTTTTTTGGTTGTCAGACTCAGGTTCACGGAATCGACCCCAAGCAAATTGACACCGCGCAGAATGAACGGGAATACGCTGGCGTTGAAAACAGGAGATCCTACCAGGCCGCAGCACGCCACGCTGCCTCCATAGCGCAGTGACTTCAGAATATTCAGTAGCATCTCTCCACCGGCGACGTCTACCGCACCCGCCCACTGTTCTTTCAACATGGGGCGAGTTGAGGGTTGCTGCAATTCACCGCGCTCAATGATTGAATTGGCACCGAGGCGGGTCAGAAAAGCAGACTGCTCCGTCTTGCCGGTACAGGCAGTAACTGAAAAACCCAATTTTGCTAACAATGCCACTGCCACTGCTCCAACGCCGCCGCTCGCGCCAGTGACAAGTACTTCGCCCTGATCCGGCGTGAGCCCATTGCTCAACAGTTTTTCGACACACAGGGCTGCGGTAAAGCCGGCTGTACCCAGAACCATACTTTGGCGAGGAGTCAGTTGTGGAGGCAAAGGCACGACCCAAGCGGCAGGCACACGGACATACTGGGAGAACCCGCCGTCTGTATTCATTCCCAAGTCATAACCGGTGACTAGAACAAAATCGCCAGCTGAGAACACGTCTGATTCCGAACACACAACCTCTCCTGCCACGTCTATGCCGGGCGTGTGCGGATATTTTCGTGTGACGCCCTTATTGCCATGAGCCGATAAGGCATCTTTGTAATTCAGAGACGAATAATGCGCTTTGATCAGTACTTCGCCTGCGGGCAGGTCTGCGATGCGACGTTCTACCAGTTTTCCGGCAAAATGCGGTTTGTCGTTCTGCAGCGATTCCTCAACCCTATAAGCATTGAAGCGCAAGTCATCTGAAATCATCTCGAGCGTCATAAAGCGTCCTTTTACGAGTGGTATCTGCTTTCCTGCGAGCGCTTCAACCAGGACATGACGGTTTTGTCCACAGCGTTGTGGATTGCCGCCCCGAGTTTGTCGCCAATGCTCTTGCGAATGTTATAGCTGACGGCGTAAACATCTGCCTCCTCGCAGGCGTTGACGATGCATTCGTCACTGGTCATGACTTCATCGACCATGTTTTTGTCTTTTGCCTGGATTCCAACCCACGTCTCGCCTGTCGCGATCTGATCGATGTCGACGACAGGACGATGCTGCTTCACCCAATTCTTAAACAGAGTGTGCATCTCTTCAACGTCTTCTTTCACCTTGTCACGGCCTTTTTGAGTGATTTCCCCAAAGGTCGTCAGCGTGGTCTTGAACTCGCCGGCGCTGATCGTCTCGTAATCCACTTCATGCTTATGCAATAAGCGATTGAAATTGGGCAGTTGCACCAGCACCCCGATCGAACCCAAGATCGCAAACGGTGCGGCAACGAGTCGATCTGCGAGACAGGCCATCATATAACCGCCGCTCGCCGCGACCTTATCGACGCAGATTGTGAGGGGAATGTTGTGACTTTTTATGCGAGCGAGTTGCGAGGACGCGAGGCCATAGGCATGTACCATGCCGCCAGGGCTTTCAAGGCGCACCAAGACTTCATCTCGGGGCGTTGCCATCGACAACACAGCGGTGACTTCTTCGCGCAGGGAATCGACTTCTGTTGCCGCTATGTCGCCATCAAAATCAATAAGATAAACGCGTTTTTTAATGTTATCTGCTGAGGCGTCGGCAGCCACAGTTTTCGCTTTCTGCTTGCGTTCACGCTCTTCTTCCTTGTGCCTCTTCTTCTCCTGTTTCTGTTCGAGCTTGAACATGGATTTGTCGTAAATCACCTTTTTCATGGCATCGCGCATGTCATCGATTTCATCATTAAGACGGACGATAGTGATTGCCCCTTTTCCTCCAGCACTGTGCTTGTTTCGAGTGGCTACTGAAACCAGAGTCCCCAATATCACAATGAACGCCACGACGAGGGTAGCAACCTTAGCCAGAAACAAAAGGTATTCGATTAAGTACTCCAAAAACTCTCTCCTTAGCAATTAACGGTGTCTGCACTGGCAGAACGCCGCAAGAATAACTCAATGAGCCTGCCTGCGACACTGATACCTGCGGCAGGGATAACGGGTAGAGATTCAGCGTTGAACCAAGCTGCCTCGGCGATTTCACCGTGATCAATCTGCACTTCCCCCGACTTGTAGTCAGCGAAAAAACCAAGCATCAGCTGCGAGGGAAAGGGCCAAGACTGGCTTTCAATATAGCGGATATTTTCCACCTCTATTCCAACTTCTTCGCGAACTTCACGGGCGACGGTCTGCTCTGGGGTTTCCCCGATTTCCATAAAGCCGGCCAGACAGCTGAAGAACGTACTGCCTGCGCGAGCATGTCTTGCCAGCAGCATTTCAGTACCACGGCAAACCAACATAATCACACAAGGATTGATACGGGGATAAAAATGTAATTGGCAATTCGGGCAGATCAGTGCTCGATCGTTGGCATGGGGTTGGGTGTGGTGGCCGCAACTACCGCAATAGCGATGAGTGCGTTGCCAGTTCAGCAATTGAGTGGCCTGTCCGACGATAGCGAAATCATCTAGTGAATGACTAAAGAGTAGTTGGCGCGGAGGAATGCACTCGATCTCCGTCATATCGGGCAGTTGTTCGACCGCGCACACGAGACAAAGGTGTTCGTTGAAATGGCCAATCAGAAACATCGGCAAATCAGAACCGGGCAGTTTGCTCAGGATGGATGTCGGCCAAAGAAAACCATCCTTGCCAACCAGCACATTGCCTTCGTGAACAAGTACCAATCGCTCATCACCGGAAATGTCTGCAGAAGACGGAAAATAACGAAGTCTGTTAGTCATTCTTGGTATTGACTCATTCAGCTTTCAATTTCCGTGGCCATCCACACACAGCGGCCACCGCTTGATTTGTCAATGCGCTGAAGGAATCTTTTGTGTGCTTCTTCCTCATCCGCTGTCGTCAGGCTGATTTGTAGCAGGCCGCGACTTACATCCAGTTTACGTACAACCGCGTCCTGTTGCTCTGTGGTGCTGTCGTCACTGCCCAGTTGCAACCAAGTCTGACCGCCGCTCATTAGTAAATAAACGTCTGCCAGAATTTCGGCGTCCAGTAGTGCCCCGTGTAATTCTCTTTGGGAGTTGTCGACTTCGTAGCGTTTGCAAAGCGCGTCCAGACTGTTGCGCTGGCCAGGGTGTTTCTTACGAGCCATGATCAGAGTGTCGACAACCGAGCAATGATTCTCAAGCGGCTCAGTGCTGCCGCTAAGAATGAATTCGCTATTGAGGAATCCCATGTCGAATGGTGCGTTATGAATGATTAATTCAGCACCACGGACGAATCGCAAAAAGTCGTCGGCAACTTGCGCAAATCTTGGTTTGTCAGCCAGAAAGGTTGACGTAATGCCGTGTACTTGCACGGCCCCTTCATCAATTTCCCGGTCGGGATTGAGATAGCAGTGAAAGTGGCGGCCCGTCAGGCGACGGTTCTCAATTTCGACGCACCCGATTTCAATGACACGATGACCTTGTGAAGGATCGAGCCCTGTAGTTTCGGTATCCAGTACAATCTGTCTCATAAAGTTCTAACCAATATCAATAAGTAAAATTGTAGAGAAGGACTACAACTCTTCAATCCCCTGATTAGCCAGGGCATCGGCCATTTCATTTTCCGGGTGTCCGCTATGACCTTTTACCCATTCCCATATGATGGTGTGGTGGGCTGCCAGTTGGTCGAGTTGCTGCCAAAGATCGAGATTGAGCACCGGCTTTTTGGCGGCCGTTTTCCAACCCCTGCTCTTCCAGTTTGGTAACCATTCGGTTATGCCTGTGAGAACATACTTAGAGTCACTGAAGACGTGAACATCGCAGTCAGGGCGTGTAAGTGCGCTAAGGCCCTCAATCACCGCGCGCAATTCCATCCTGTTATTAGTGGTATGAGGCTCGCCGCCATGAAGCGTCTTTTCTTTTCCCTTGTAGCGCAGTAAAACTCCCCAACCGCCCTTTCCCGGATTGCCCTTACAGGCGCCATCTGTGTATATCTGGATTGTATTTGACAAACGAAAGGATTCCTTGGATCAACTTATTGAACCCGGTAAGGTGCTTTGGCTCGGGTTCCTCTACGAGCGCCGGCGGTTTCGCCGACGGGACGCACAATAACAGGCCTAGGAATGCGGGGCCAGCGTGGCATTATCGGGGTAACTGGCATGACTTGCTTGCAGGCGACGATAAAATAGACGGCGCCCATTTGGGGAATCGTGAAATTGCCTACGATATTGAGACGTTCCGCGCTACTAACGACTTTGGCATGGTTCACAGGCAGTAGGAACCCTCCGTGGGATACCTTGTCTATCTTGAAATCCAGCAGTTTTAGCCAGTCTGTAACTCGTGTAGAGGAAATGAAGCGGGCACTCCACGGCAACTGGTTGTGCCAATGGAAGAACTTTCTTACTCCCCAGGTGCTGAGGGGGTTGAAGCCCACAATCAGTATCTTGCCTCCTGGCATGACAACGCGCGCGGCTTCCCGCAACAGTCGATGGCTATCGGGAGTAAAATCCAGCGCATGATGAATCAGCACGGCGTCAACGCTTTCGCTGGTCAAGGGCAGTGCTTCATTATTTGCTACTGGTGCCTTCGTTTCCGGCGACAGGGCTGGTGTAAAAAGAATCTTATGGCCGATTGGGCTTTCTTTCAGCATGGAGTGATTGCTGCTCCCTAACTGCAGGATGTGATAACCAAAAGTTCTTGCCAGTACCGGTTCGAGCAATCCCTGCTCTGTCTCAAGCAATGCCTGTCCCAGAGGGGTCTCCAGCCATTTTTCCATCTCCAGAAAAAGCCGGGTGGGCTCTGGCAGCTGATGACGCTTGCGCCAGAATGTCAGAATGTTTGCAAGTGGCCTCATTTTCGTCTTGCTCTTGGGCTCTGAAGTTGGAAATAGATAGCTACGATGCAGCTTTTCGCCGGGTAAGACAAGCTTATATCGCCATTTAAACGTTAGATGTGAGCGTTAAACCTAGGAAGAAAATGCTTGTTTAAATGAACTCAACCACTATGATTGCCTTTTTTTAAACTCGCAATGTTGCACGTTATGCAAATCCAACCCATTCTGGCATTCACTGACAATTACATCTGGATGTTTACTGACCCAGAGAACCGCCATGCCTGCATCGTCGACCCTGGTGACGCAGCGCCTGTGATTGCTGTTTTAGAGGCCCGAAAGCTGGAACTGGCGACCATACTGCTCACCCACCATCATCAGGATCACACGGGCGGTGTGAGGGCACTGCTTGATCGCTACTCCGAAGTCAGCGTGTATGGGCCCTATTCGGACAAAATCTCGACGGTGACAATGCCGCTGTTGAACAACGCCACCATCGAAGTGTTTGGGAGATCTTTCACTGTCATAACTGTGCCAGGACATACTCTCGATCATATTGCCTATTACAGTACTTCAGTGGGAATTGATGAGCCTGGCGTTCTTTTCTGCGGTGACACGCTTTTTGCCGCAGGTTGTGGCCGACTGTTTGAGGGCGATCCTCAAACCATGTATGAATCCTTACAGAAACTAGCAGCCTTGCCAGAGTCTACGCTGGTTTTCTGTGCGCATGAGTACACCTTGGCGAATCTGGGATTTGCGCATGCGGTAGAACCACGAAACGAAGACATTCTCAGGCGGATTGAACAAAGCGGCAGCGCCAGAGATAACAGAATGCCTACACTACCCTCCAATATGGGACTTGAGCTCAGAACTAATCCATTTCTCAGGTGTCATAACAAAGTAGTCAGAGCGAGTGCATCCAGCCACAGGGGTATATCCAATGACAGTGAGGTGGGAATTTTTGCCGCGTTGCGCCAATGGAAGGACAACTTTAAGGCTTGAGACAGAATTAACTAGCGGAATTTTTGTCATTTTTTAACATTATTTATAACATTAAGAAATTAACCAATGCCATTGAATTTAAAATGTTTTAATAACTTCGCTCTCGTTTCCCGTTCCGCACACCCTTCCCGCCTTAAAGAGCTTACCTTCATTATCACCACCGTGACGCTTTTGAGTGCTTGTGGGGGCGTGCGGAGTCCGCAGGACGGGGATTTTGACAATCAGGGCCAACTCATCAATTCCCCGCGCTCGGTAAACAATCGACCAACTGCTACTCGCATCTTGATTGAATCTGATCCTACTGCGAGCGTGACAAAGTTGGAAACGTATTCGGATATCTGGGCAAGAATTGGTGCTGGGTTACAGTTCAGCGCCGATTCCGATAACGAGCGAATTGACAGTCAAATGGCCTACTATGAGGAGAATCCTGCCTTTATTCTGGCTGTGACAGACCGGGCCGGACCATTTATCTACGCAATCGTCGAAGAGCTGGAAAAGCGCAATATGCCGCTTGAGCTTGCTTTGTTGCCTATTATTGAAAGTGCTTACAACCCGAACGCTGCAGCTAGTGGCACAGTCGGTTTATGGCAGATATTGGATACCACAGGAGATAGTTTAGGACTCAAACAGGATTGGTGGTATGACGGGCGGCTAGACCCTTTCGCTTCGACAACGGCGGCA
>JBBSPQ010000051.1:0-8628 GCA_038258585.1 Pseudomonadales bacterium | reverse complement strand
TCCCATTCCAGCCAATTGCGCCAGTCTCCCGCCCCAAACCACAAGAACGAGCTCATCGCCGCACTCGCTGTCAGCAGACGCAGCAGAAACACATTCCAGCCAGGCTGGAATGTGAATATTTTCTTTATAAACAATCCCCGCATCAACAAACCTGCGTTCAGAAACGCTGCCAATGACGTGGCCAATGCAAGTCCGGTATGGGCAAAATCAAAGACAAAGACAAACACCAGATTCATTACCATGTTTGAAATCATGGCGATCATCCCGATTCGTACCGGCGTCGACGTGTCCTGTCTGGAGTAATAACCGGGAGCGAAAATTTTGATAGCCATGAATGCAATCAATCCAAGCGTATAAGCCTGCAGGCTGGTAGTTACTTTACCCACGTCGTCGACCGAAAAGCTTTCTCCTTGAAACAGCGTGATGATAAGTGGCTGCGCCAGCAACAGCAGAGCCAGACTCGCCGGCACAGCGATCACCAAAACCATGCGCAGTGCCCAATCGAGCGTAGCAGCGAATTCCTCTCCCGACTTGGCGGCATGTTTACGCGACAGACTGGGCAACACTACAGTCGCGATCGCTATCCCGAAAATGCCCAATGGCAGTTCCACGAGTCGATCCGAGAAATAGAGCCACGACACACTGCCAGACACCAGCAGCGAAGCAATAAATGTATCGAGCAGCAGATTGATCTGACTCACCGACACACCGAACAATGCTGGAATCATCAACGTCATGATGCGCTTAACGCCTTCGTGCTGACGGTTTAGCTTCGGTATCGGCAACAACTGCAGACGCGCCAGGAACGGCAACTGAAACACCAGCTGCGCAACACCCGCAATTAATACTCCCCAAGCCAGCGCCACCTCCGGTCTCAACATGTATGGACTGAGGAAAACTGCTGACGCAATCAAAGCAATATTCAATAACGCAGGCGTCAACGCTGGCACAGCAAAGCGGTCATAACTGTTGAGAATGGCGCTCACGAACGCGGTCAGCGATATCAAAAACAAATACGGAAAGGTGATTCGAAGAATGTCGACAAACAGCGTGAATTTCGCTGGATCATCACGAAATCCATATGCGATCGGAATCGACAAAAGTGGTGCAAAAATCACGACGACCGTCGTCAAAAGCAGCAACACCACACTGAGGCTGCCGGCGACGCTGTTCACTAGCGTCTTCACTTCGGCGAGCGCGCGCTGACTCCGATACTCAGACAGAACAGGAACGAACGCCTGATTGAATGCGCCTTCGGCAAACAAGCGCCGCAGAAAATTGGGGATTTTGAAGGCGAGAAAAAAGGCGTCTGTGCCATCGCCGGGGCCGAACATTCGCGCCAGCACGACATCGCGCGCCAATCCCAACACGCGCGAGACCATGGTCATGCTGCCGGTAACAGCACTGGAACGCAAAAGGCCGCCTCGCGGACGCGGCGGCCTTGGGGGATTCACCATTGGGTTATCACTCATCGTTCAAGCCTGTGTGACCATATAGCGCCTGCGGTAAAACTCGGAACAACCCAATAGTTGAATTTACTTGTTAAGAGCGCGCAACATCCACGCGGTCTTCTCATGCACACGCATACGATCGGAGGCCAACGCGACACTGGATTCGTCGCCCCCTTCCTGAGCAAGTTTCAACACCTGACGACAAGACTTGACAACACTTTCATGACCGGCAGTCAGAATATCGACCATATCACGACCTTCAGGAACACCATCGACTTCCTTGATGGAACTCAGTTTCATAAATTCCTTGTAGGTGCCTGGCGCAGCAACGTCGAGTGTACGGATACGCTCAGCAACATCGTCAACGGCAATTGCCAACTCTGTGTACTGCTCTTCAAACATCAGGTGCAAATCACGGAACTGTGGACCGGTGACGTTCCAGTGAAAATTATGCGTCTGCAAGTACAGAGTATAAGAGTCAGCCAGCAGGTGTTTCAGACCGTCTGCAATCTTAATTCTATCCTCTTCTTTAATACCGATATCAATTTTACTCATCGTTTGTACTCCTTTTTAACGTGAATTTCTGACCTCCATGATGTCAAAACGGGGCTATTTAATCCAGTTAGGCACCGTGATGGACTGCTCAGTAAAACGGGTTGTCACACATCACGCATACAAGGGGTCAGGTCAGCAGATTTCACCCGAATGTCGCGATTAGTTAGCCAAACCCACGTATACGGTCTGCACATCATCATCCGCATCGATGGCATCAAGAAAAGCTTCCACCTCTTCACGTTCTACGTCACCAATTGTGACTGGATTCTTGGGACGATAGCCCAGTTTCGCGGATTCAACCTTAAATCCGTACTCAGGCAACGCCTTGCACACTGCATCGAGATCGGTTGGCTCGGTCAGGAACAGTGTTGCCCCTTCCTCCCCAGGCTCGAGATCCTGCGCACCAGCTTCGATGGCAGCGAGATCGGGATCCGCATCAGGATTCGTAGGGCTGCCCTCGATCATGCCAAGGTAATCAAAATCCCAGGACACCGAACCAGAGTTCCCAAGCAATCCTTTGCGAAACAGCACTCGCATGCTGGAATAGGTACGATTTGAGTTATCCGTCAGGCATTCCACAATCACCGGTACCTGATGAGGCGCAAACCCTTCATAAGTGAGCTTTTCGAAATTAACGCCCTCATCAAGCAACCCGGCGCCCTTTTTAATAGCGCGCTCAAGAGTCTCTCTGGTCATGGAGGCTTTCTTGGCCTGCTCCACCGCCAGCCGCAAGCGCGGGTTCATGTCCGGGTCAGCACCATTGCGCGCTGCCACCATGATTTCCTTGGTGAGTTTAGTGAAGATGCGGCCCTTCGCGTTTGCTGCGAGCTCTTTATGTTTGACTTTCCACTGTGCGCCCATGGGGTACTCTCGTCCTAGTATTGGCTTACTTGTATTGGCAAGGCGATGAATATACGCAAGGGAGGCATTTTTTTCCAGAAATCCGCAGCAATTCTGTTTTGAAAGCCAGATTGCGTTAGTCAGGACACGCTAAGCTTTTTCATATGCACGGACTGACAGTATGTGAACGCTATCTCAATATTCAGAACTGCCGTGATCCCACGTACTACCACCTTCGTAGGCTATAGGGATAACCATAAAACTTAACGGCAGCCTGCCATCTCAAGGAGCGCGTAATGAAGAAACTTGGAACCTTCACTAAGAAACAACTCTTTTTCCCATTTGCGGTGACACCCATTTTGTCACTAATGATCTTTAGCACTCCGGCTCTAGGTCAGGAAACCTTCGGAGCGGGCGCCACCGCCTCTGGAACCGAATCACTTGCCGTTGGTCAAAATGCCGCAGCTGCTGGCAATTCCACCAGCGCAGTAGGCGGTCAAGCGGTTGCTACCGGACCCGGAGCGACAGCTTTTGGCTGGCAAAGTGCCTCAGGAGAGCGCTCTGCAGCGCTGGGCCATCTCGCGACTGCCACTGGAATACGTTCAGTTGCCATTGGTGAAAACGCCGATGCACAAACTAATAATGCCACCGCCATTGGCAATGAATCCATCGCCAATGGTGTCGATGCGCTTGCCATCGGGGACACCAGCAAGGCCATGGGCAACTCGACCTCTGCGGTAGGTGGAGAATCTGTGGCAACCGGTCCGGGTGCGACGGCTTTTGGCTGGCAGAGTGCCTCCGGTGAACGCTCTGCAGCACTGGGCCACCTGGCAACCGCTACCGGGATACGTTCCGTTGCGATCGGCGAAAATGCTGACGCGCAGACAGATAATTCCACCACCATCGGCAATGAGTCCAAAGCGAATGGGGTCGATGCGCTGGCGATAGGCGATACCGCCGTCGCGATGGGCAATTCGACGACTGCAGTGGGCGGAGAATCTGTGGCCACTGGCCCTGGCTCAACGGCTTACGGCTGGCGTTCCAACTCTGCGGAAAGAGCAACCGCGCTCGGCCATTTGGCAAAAGCCGGTGGAGTCCGCTCAGTAGCAGTGGGTGAAGCATCCTCCTCCTCTGGTTTACAGGCCATTGCGATAGGCGATAACAGCAGCGCAGGCTTTGATAATTCAATCGCAATTGGTGCTGGCGTCAGTACCACTTCTGCAAATCAGGTGATGATTGGCTCCATTTCAAATACCTATACGCTGCCGGGCATAAACTCCGATGCCAGCAGAAGCCGCCAGACCGGCAGCACCAGAGTAGTTACCTCGGATGCCAGTGGCAATCTTGCAACAATGGATCTGAGTTCGTTGTTCAATAATTCGGTACAAGGTCTGACTAACGCGGTTACACGTCAGGGCCGAAGCATAGAAGAGAACCGTGTAGGCGTCGCGATGGCGATGGCGATGGAATCTCCTTATGTGCCGGCTGACTCCACCTTTGCGCTGGGTGGTGGCTTTGGCTATTTTGAAAATGAAACAGCCTTTGCCTTGTCCGGTAGTTTTCGCGCCAACTCCCGTTTGGTATTTTCAGGAGGGTTGTCGTCCGGGCTTGATTCAGGCGGTGTTGGCGCACGAGTTGGCGCGACAATGGCGTGGTGAGCTAACAGGCCAACTGGAAGCATGAGTGAGGGATCATTGTGATGCACAGAGTGATAGCAAAACGATTTAATCAGTGGCTTATGGTTGTTTTGCTGTCGGCCTTGGGTCTGTCTGGCAATGTGATGGCGCAACAGCCATTTGCATTGCCAGATGAATCCACGCTGGCACGGCTGGTGTGGACAAGCATGATTGAAGTCGACAGCGCCAATAGAACCGGTAATTACTCCGTATTACATGCACTGGGTTCGCCGGATTTCCAGCAACAGAATTCAGTAGATGACTTGTCACAGTTATTCAGCACATTGCGTGAGAACCGGGTGGATATCGGCAGGGCAATCTTGCTGGAGCCTGAATATCATATCCCTCCGGGGATTGATGAGCAGGGTGTGCTCCGCCTACGCGGGGGGTTTGAGTTTCGGCCCAAGGCTGTCCGGTTTGATATTCTATTTCAGAATATAGGTGGAGGATGGCGGATTCTGGCGATCTCAATTGCCGAGATGAATTCTTCGCAAAGATGATTCAGTGTCGATTCCAATTCTTTAACATTAGTCAGCCGAATGGATGACCCTGCCGTCTCCTGCTTCGGCGTCCTCTGCATCATGTGGGACCAATAATGGCGGCACTTTTTCCCAGAAATCCGCAGCAAAAGCTACCTGTCGATACTCCTTATCAATGTGTATGAGACTGGATGAGCTCAGTATTGCCGCAACGATTTGCAGGACCGAGCAAGGATAATAGTACTTTATGACAAATATACGGTATTGGCGCTGAGTCGTTCTGATGTCAGCCATCCAGTTGGATGATAGGGCCTCCTGCCGCCTCTGCGTCCTCCGCGTCATGTGTGACCAATAATGCAGGCAGCCCGCTCGCACGCAGACTTTCAAACACCACGCCACGAACCTCTCGGCGCAAGTACGTGTCGAGCCGGGAGAAGGGTTCATCCAGTAATACAGCTTGCGGCTGCGACAGCAGCAATCGCAGCAGAGCAACCCTAGACTTTTGACCACCCGACAGCGTATCCGGGTCTCTGTCAGCATAATTCTCCAGCCCGATTTCGCGCAGGCGCTCGGCGATAAGTGCCTTGGCGTTCGCAGTGCCTGCAGGTAAAGCAAAGCGCAAATTGCCGCCCACCGACAAATGCGGGAATAACAACGGGTCCTGAAACAGCAAGCCAATACCGCGTTGCTCTGCAGGAAGAGAGTTGACCTCAACATCGTTCAGCAACACTTGGCCCGATGCGGTAAACGCAGGCGCAAGAAACCCTGCGACATACGCCAGCAATGATGATTTCCCCGCGCCAGACGGACCCATCACGGTCAGTATTTCCCCACCTGGAACGTCCGCGTCCAGAGTCAGAATCTGTCTTCCTCCAACAGCCAGTTTTACTCGCTGTAATTGCAATCTATGCTCGTTCACGCTGTTCCTCTCATTCCACGACGTTGCCGCCACAATAATCGCGGCAACAACAACGCGAATGCAAATCCAATCATTGGCAGTAGTGCCTGCAATAATGCCCAAACTGCAGTGACACTGCGACTTCCACCCGACGCCAATGCCACCGCTTCTGTGGTCAGCGTTGGCACACGCCCCGCCCCCGGTAATTGGGTCGCCAGATACTGCCCGACGCTTACCGCCATTCCCACCGCAATAGCCGTTAAACATGGCGCTATCAGCAACGGCAAACGAATGCGCCAGAAGGTTCGCCAAGGCGATGCTCCCAACGTTGCAGACAATTGTGTCCAGCGCGGATCGAGACTTCGATAGGCTTCCGATAACGACAGGAACACATAAGGCAACACAAACAAGAGATGGGCAAAGATGACGAGTTTGACATCGGGTCGCCAATGCATGAATTCGGTCAACACAACAAACCCGAATAGAAAAGCAATCTGCGGTATTACCAACGGCAGGTAAAGGAGCAGCAATGAGGAAGAAATGCGTCTTGCCCCCCTCTGTTCACTTTCAAGCACTGCCACCACCATCACTAGTGCGAGGATTGTGGAAGCTAGTCCAATCAACAATGTGTTGGCGAGGGGACTGGCGAGATCGGGAATGACATTGCGCCAAGGCTGCAAAGACCAATCGGCAGGCAGCGCAGCGGGAAAACGCCAGATGCCTGCGAAGGAGTTCAGTACCAAGGCAATGACGCTGCCCAGTGCCAGAAACATCGCAGCAGCTACACCGACGCGTCCACTCCAGTGCAACAAATTCTCGCCCCACGAACGTTCTCCTCGTCCGATCCACCATCTTCCGACTCTACAGGCAATGACTTCGAACCCACGCCAGACAAGCAATGCAAAAACGGTGATGCCTAATTGCAGAAGCGCGCCGGCAGAAGCCACAAAACGATAACTCAGGTCTGGATCGTTGAACCACTGCAATACAACCACGCTCAGCGTCTGTGGCAATACAGGGCCCAGAATAAGAGACACATCGACGGTCGCAGAAGCAAAGGCGATGACAGCGAACACTGGCAGCCTAATCAGAGGATACAACGCAGGCAAGACGGTCATTAGCCAAGCTCTCCCTGGTCGATAGCCTAACGAACGTGCCATGGCAACACGACGCAAGGGATCGAGTTGCGGAAGTGCGGCAAGCGACATCAACAGCAAAAACGGAATTTCCTTGATGATCAAACCCAGCATGAGACTGAGGCCCCAATGGTCGTTGATGATCAACAAATCCGGTGGACGAGACCAACCGCTCACGCCGGGAGAAATTAATCTCGCCAACAATCCGGAGGGAGCAATCAGAAATACTAGACCAAATGCTGATGCCGCGTGCGGAATTGCCAGCAGAGGCGAGATCAGTCGTTGCACCCAACGTTCCAGTCGAGTACCCGATGCGCCAGCCAGAAAAAGCAGCACGCACGTCAATGCGACCAGCGGCGTAAGTAATCCCGCGATTAAGCTAACAGCGACACTATGGGGCAGACCAGGAAATTCAAACATTGTCTGCCAGTGCGTCAAGGTAAAGCTCAAGCCGCCGAGCGCAGGGAGATAACCGAAAGCGGGCAAAACAGTTAACAATAATCCAAGCACTACTGGACCAACTAACACTCCAATAATCAGATTCGGCATTGCTCTCAGCAACCCGATTTTCAACACCTCAGCCCCGGACTTGTGCATCTCAGCGCGCTCCGTAACGTTCCAGCCAAGCCCGCTCAAGCGCACCAACCCAGTCAGGATGAGGTTCGCGAATTGTTTTTCCTAACTGCTCTGGCGTCAGCATGGCGGGGCCTGCGTCGATCTGTTCAAACAGCTGGCGTTGTTGCGGACTCAGCAACATCAGGTTCAGTGTGGTCGCGCTGCCAATAACATTCGGATCATAGGCGTAGGCCTGCGCTTTAGGAGACAACAGAAAATTCGCCATGACCATAGCACCGGCCTTGTTGCTGGCATTGAAGGGAATGGCCATAAAACTGACATTGCCTAATGTGCCCCCGTCCAGAACGTAGCTGCGAACCGACGCGGGTAATTCACCACTAACGATTCCCGCACTCGCTTCGGCCGGCCGAAACGACAGTGCCAAAATAATCTCACCATCGCCCATCATTCTTCGCAGCTGAGAACCATTGCCCGGAAATGTTCTACCCCCGCGCAGCAGCGAAGGATGAAGTTCATCCAGAAAACGCCATAAGGGAGCGGTCACGGAGTCAAACTGTTGCGGTTCTACCGGGGCGTACAGCAACTCAGGATTTTCAGCCAATTCCAACAAGGCCTGTTTGAGAAAGGTCGTGCCGAGAAATTCTGGTGGACGTGGGTAAGTAAACTGCCCGGGATTAGCCAGACTCCAACTTAACAATTCCGGCATGGAACGCGGCGGCTGAGAAATCTGGTCACTGTCGTAATAGAACACCAATTGCGAGCGCGTCCACGGGAGCTCCAGACCCTCAACCGGCACAGTGAAGTCTTCACGCATCTCGGGATTGTTGTCGGCATCCACAAGAGCAAAATTCGGCATCTGCTCCGCCCACGGACCGAACAATAGAACGGCCTCTTTCATCGCCGCAAAATTCTCGCCGTTGACCCACAGCAGATCGACACTGCCCTGCTCGTCATTTCCGGCAAGACGCTCGGCCAACACTCTCGACACCGCTTCGGAGGTATCACCAAGTTTCACAT
>JBBSPQ010000050.1:0-8744 GCA_038258585.1 Pseudomonadales bacterium | reverse complement strand
TACGCTGTTAACCGGCTTGTTGCAGATCGTTGCAGGGTTTTTGCGTCTTGGCAGTTTGATGCGTTTTGTGTCGCGCTCTGTTGTTACCGGATTTGTGAATGCACTCGCGATTCTGATCTTTATGGCGCAGCTACCAGAACTGACCAATGTGACATGGCACGTTTATGCAGTCACTGCCGGTGGTCTCGGCATTATCTATCTCTTTCCTCTATTGCCACGTCTGGGCCGGATGGTGCCATCACCGCTCGTATGTATTGTGACGTTGACCGCACTCTGCCTATTCCTTGGGCTCGATATTCGTACCGTCGGTGACATGGGTGAGTTACCTGATACGCTGCCAGTTTTCCTGTGGCCAGAAGTGCCGTTGACGCTGGAAACCCTCACCATTATTTTCCCTTACGCGTTGGGTTTGGCGATCGTGGGTTTACTCGAGTCCATGATGACGGCCACGATTGTCGATGAGCTGACAGACACGTCCAGCGATAAGAATCGTGAATGCAAAGGACAGGGAATAGCCAACATCGGCGCCGGCCTGCTGGGCGGCATGGCAGGCTGCGCGATGATCGGACAGTCGGTCATCAATGTGAAATCCGGTGGGCGGGGCCGTTTGTCTACTTTTGTGGCTGGTACTTTTCTGATCGTCATGGTGGTGTTTTTGGACGAGTGGATTAAGCAAATTCCCATGGCAGCTCTGGTGGCTGTCATGATTATGGTATCTATTGGCACGTTTTCCTGGGATTCGCTGATCAATCTCAAAAGCCATCCGCTGTCGACCAATATCGTTATGTTAGCAACCGTAGTCGTTGTAGTGATGACCCACAATCTGGCCATTGGCGTGTTTGTCGGTGTCCTGCTTGCTGCGATGTTTTTTGCCAACAAAGTCAGTCACTTCATGGTCGTCAAAAGTGATCCGGAGGCGTCTGCATTCGAACGTACCTACACCATTATCGGTCAGGTGTTTTTCGCATCGGCAGATAAATTCCGCGCCTCTTTTGACTTTAAAGAAGCGGTGGAGCGTGTCACTATCGACCTGTCTAATGCGCACTTCTGGGATATCACCGCGGTGTCGGCGCTGGACAAAGTGGTGATCAAGTTTCGGCGTGAAGGCACGGAAGTGAATGTCATTGGAATGAACACTGCCAGTGCGACTATTGTGGACAGGTTTGGCGTTTACGATAAGCCTGAAGAAATAGAGAAACTGCTCGCGGGACATTGATTGCGTCGACCGGAAGATCGAACCAGAGGTTCTCATGATAAACGTCGTTGCCTGTATAGATGGATCCAACTCCGCAAAATCCGTGTGTGATGCCGCTTCCTGGGCAAGCCTGCGTGTTGCAGCTCCGTTGAAACTACTGCACGTACTGGATAAAGCGGGATACCCGACTCATAGCAATCTCTCCGGCAATATCGGTCTCGGAACGCGAGAACATTTATTAACCGAGCTGATCGAGCTTGACGCGAAGCGCGGCAAGCTGGCATTGGAGCAGGGACGTCACTTGCTTGACGATGCGCAGCGTCGAGCCATCGCAGATGGTGTTGGTCAAGTGAGCACGATGCAACGCCACGGTAGTCTGGTGGAGACGTTGACCGAGATCGAGCCCGATCTGCGTTTACTGGTCATGGGGCAACACGGTGAAGCTCACGAAGATCAAACTCATGCTGTAGGCACTCAGCTGGAGAGTGTGATTCGAACCTTGCAGCGACCTGTGCTCGTCGTGCAGCCCGATTTCAAAATCCCCCACTGTTTCATGATCGCATTTGATGGCAGTGCAACGGCGAAGAAAGCCTTGGATATGGTGAAGGGCAGCACGCTTCTGCAGGCGCTGCCATGCCACATGGTAATGATTTCGGAAGGCGAGGATAGTCTTGCAATAGAGTTTGAAAACGCTTGCCACACACTTGAGACGACAGGATTCGAAGTGACTCGCCAGCTGCTGGCGGGAGAAGTGATCACCGAGTTGGTGAAGTATCAGGTGGATCATGACATCGATCTTATGGTGATGGGAGCCTATGGGCATTCCCGCATCAGACAGTTTCTGGTGGGCAGCAATACGACCAAGATGTTGAGTGCAAGTACGGTGTCTTTGCTGCTGTTGCGCTGATTTTTTCTGTTCTGGAAAATTTTAGTCGGATGGATGTGAGGGATTAGGATTAGTCGCTTTTTGAGCGATTTTCTCAGCCTCATTGTCGTTAAGTAATTCGTTTTTATCCAGTGCGCGGGCATAAGCAATGGTGCAGCGCAGATGTCGAATGAAACGACGACAATGTCCGCAAACCAGTAGGTGCAACGCATAGCCAAGTGTCTGCGAGCGGGTCAGTGTAGCGTCCACGTAGTCGCTGCCGTGATGGGCGATATTACGGCATTTCAACATGTCCCCGTCTCCTGATAATGATTGATTACCTGCATTAATTTGAGTCTTGCTCTATGTAGTAGGACTCTTACATTGGAGCTCGTAAATTCCAGAATGTTACAGATTTCTTCCAAGTCCAGTTGTTGAAGATCTCGCAGAGTAAACACAGCCCGTTGGTCTGCACTAAGCATTGATAACGTGTGTTTAATGCAGATCTGCAATTGTTCCTCTTCAAGCAGGGCGACGGGAGATTCGATATGCCAGCGAGTCGGCGCCTCTTTCCAGTGGCCATCTTTTTTGAACTGGTCGTTGAGGACAGTGCTTGCGTCTTCGAGGCTCGTGTCGAGAGCACTCGTGTCCATAGAAACGAACCGCGACTCCTTGCTTAGTCTCGTCCGGGCTTCGTTTTTAACGATGGTATACATCCAGGTCTTCAACGAAGAGCGCTCCTCAAAGCGGGGCAGCGCTCGATAGATCGAAACCCACGCTTCCTGAATCACCTCCTCAGCCCAGACATCGCCGACGATAGCGCGGGACACAATCAACATCTTGCGGTGGTATTTTTTTACCAGCAGGGAGAATGCCGCATGGTCTCCGCGTTTAAGTGCAGCGACGTCGTCCGTGTCGTTGGGGGTGTCGAGCATGGGTAAAGTCCAGTGGCTGTATTTACTCAGTACCTACGTATGGCTGATGTAATCGGATTCACGGGCCCTAATGCTTGGCGGCTTCCTCTAACACCAGACTGAAATCCGGTCGCATCTTGTAATCCTCTTCCGCAAACTTGGCCAGAATGATTCCGTCAGAGTCGAGCAGAAAGATGCCTGGGTAAGGAATGCCGTAGGCACGATGTCCGGGTTCGTATTGAGCATTGAGAATACCCATTGCCATCACATTCTTGTATCCGTCTGCATCTGACAACATCGGAAAGGTCGCTTCGTGATCGCCTGATGAAATCTCAAGAATGTCCACTGGGTCATAGGTCATGGTAGCAACGTGAAAACCCATTTCCTTAAACTGGGCCTGTACCTCCACCAATTGTCCGAGCTGGCGGATGCAGTAGGGGCACCATTCGTATGAGCGACTCATTACCAGAACCAGCCCTTTGTCGCCGAGCAGATCCGGCACCGTATGGGTGACACCGTTTTGGTCTTTGGCTTCAATTGGAGGAAGCGCGGTGCCCACTTTTAGCTCCGGTGCCCAAACCCAATCCTGAGCAAGAGTCACGGAGGCGGTGAAAACACAAAAGAAAGACGTGGCCGCAACGCAGGCGAATCTGAGGAGAAGCGGTAATTGGACGGGCAAGTAGGCGGGCATGGTTAGGGTTCCTCTTTCAGAGTTTTAACGGAAGACTGACAAGAGACTCGTCAGGCGGTCGATAGTTACAGTCACAGTAACAATTAAGATCAATAATTTGTTAAGGAATCCATGATGATCCTCGAAAACATAATGAGCAAGCCTGTAGTGACAGTGACCCTGGACGACTCACTAAGGGAGGTGAAGGAAATATTCGATCACAGTGCCTTTCACCACCTCCTAGTAGAAGAGCACAATATTTTATATGGTGTAATATCGGACCGTGATCTGCTGCGTGCGCTGAGCCCAAATATTGGAACGCCACTGGAGTCCAATCGCGACACAGCAACACTGAATAAACGAGTGCATCAGATCATGACCCGAAAACCCATTACGCTTTCCGCGAAGGCTGATGTTTTCGAAGCGATAGGCTTGATGAATAACCACAACATTTCCTGCATTCCGATCGTTGACCGGGAACAGCGTATTGAAGGCATCGTCAGCTGGCGGGACATATTTCGGTTGCTCGAAGCTAACCGTCATCGCGTGCATCCGGGGTAATGCAGGGGATGACGCGTTTCACTAGTTCGATTTACGCCAAACCAACTGATAGAGGGCAGGTAACACCATCAGGGTCAGCAGTGTCGACGACAGAATGCCTCCTATCACAACCGTCGCCAGTGGCCTTTGCACTTCCGCGCCCATACCGGTATTCAGCGCCATCGGCAGTAATCCTAAACCGGCCACAAGCGCCGTCATCAATACCGGTCGCAAACGCTGACTCGCCCCTTCGTGTATCGCTGCAAACAGATCTCTGCCATCGTCCCTTAACTGACGAATGAAAGATAACATCACCACGCCATTCAATACCGCCACCCCCGACAAGGCGATGAACCCTATTGCAGCAGAGATAGACAACGGCATGTCGCGCAGCGTGAGCGCGAAGATTCCACCGGTCAGCGCAAAAGGCACGCCGCTGAAAATCACCAGCGCATCGCGAAGGGTGTTGAAAGCGCCATACAGCAGACCAAATATCAGCAGCAGTGTGAGTGGCACAACGATGGACAGCCTTTGCGAGGCCGACTCGAGTTGCTCGAAAGTGCCTCCGTACTCTAACCAGTAACCCGCAGGTAGAGTCAGGTTGTCCCGCATGCTCACTTGTGCATCGGCGACAAAAGAGCCGAGATCGCGGCCTTCCACGTTGGCGCTGATAATGACGTTACGTTTGCCGCTCTCGCGATTGATCTGGTTCGGCCCCTGTAGTTCGCTGATAGTCACGATGTCGGCGAGCGGAACATAACGCAGTGCCGGGTCGCCGCTATCAGGAAGTGCCATGGGCAGACGTCCGAGTTCAAGCGAACTCTCCCGAACTTTCGCGGGCATCCGTACCAACAGTTTGAAGCGCTTGTCGCCCTCATAGATCATTCCGGTCTGAACGCCGGAAACGGCAGATTGCACGAGACGCTGTACATCCTCAACATTCACCCCCAACAGCGCCATGTGATCCCGATTTGGAACCACCGACAAAATAGGCAGGCCGCTGACCTGCTCCATGCGGACGTCACGAGCGCCTGGAATCTGTTCGAGTAACTCCGTCGCTTCCTGACCGGCACTGGCAAGTGCATCCAGATCGTCCCCATAAATGCGCACCGCCACATCAGCCCGAACCCCCGCAATCAATTCGTTGAAGCGCATTTCGATCGGCTGGGTGAATTCGTACTGATTGCCGGGAACCAGCTCCACTGCCTCGCGCATTTCAGCCACCAGCGTCGATTTGCCTTTGTCCGGTTCGGGCCAGTCGGATGCAGGTTTCAACATCACGAACGTATCGGCGACACTCGGTGGCATCGGATCGGTAGCGACCTCTGGAGTGCCGATTTTGGAGAACACTCGTTCTACTTCCGGAAAGCGGGACAATTCGTTCTCCACCTGTTTCTGCATATCGATGGATTGTCGCAATCCGGTTCCCGGAATCCGCAATGCGTGCAACGCGACATCGCCTTCATCAAGCTGCGGCAGAAACTCGGTGCCGAGTCGCGTTGCTTGCCAGCCGCCAATCAGTACCAGAGTAATCGCAATAGATGACAACACCACGGGGTGCCGCTGCGACAATGATAGGGCTGGTTCATAAGCAGCACGAGCGCCGCGCATGAGGCGGTTCTCGTGTTCGTCGATACGACCCCGAACCAGAATCGCCAATGCCGCTGGCACAAAAGTCACGGAGAAAATCAGTGCGCCGAGCAGGACCGCGATAACGGTGAATGCCATTGGATGGAACATTTTTCCCTCGACACCATTGAGCGCGAAGATCGGCAGATACACCAGCATGATGATCAACACGCCAAACACCGCCGGGCGGAAGACTTCGCGAGTCGCCAGAAAAACTTCTTCCAGCCTCTCGTTCAGCGTGAGCAACCTGCCATGTCGATGTTGAGCCAGACCGAGCCGTCGTAAGGAATTCTCGACGATGATGACGGCGCCATCGACGATGAGCCCGAAATCGATAGCCCCCAGACTCATGAGGTTGCCTGAGACTTTGTTGAGTGTCATGCCGGTAATTCCGAACAAGAGACTCATCGGAATCACCAGCGCTGCGATCAGTGCCGCCCGGAAATTTCCCAGCAGCGCGAACAACACCACAATGACAAGAATCGCGCCCTCGAACAGGTTTTGCTGCACGGTTCTGATAGTGCTTTCCACCAGTGTGCTGCGATTATAAATCGCGATCGCTTCCACGCCGTCCGGCAGACTGGCATTGACCTCATCGAGTTTCGTTGCCACATCACGTGCCACGGTCCGACTGTTTTCGCTCAGCAACATAAAGGCAGTGCCGAGCACGGCTTCCTGACCGTCAACTGTCGCTGCTCCGGTACGCAGCTGCTGGCCATAGGATACGGTTGCCAGATCCGATACTCGGACTGGTACATCATCGCGGGTTACCACGACGACGGAGCGGATCGCTTCCAGACTGTCCAGTTGACCAGGGGAGCGCACCAGCCACTGTTCACCATTGCGTTCGATATAGCCCGCACCGGCATTGGAGTTATTGCGCTCCAGCGTCCGAATCAATTCGTCCACTGTGACATGAAAGGCCAGCAGTTTGACTGGGTCCGGCGCGACCTCGTACTCACGTTCGTAACCGCCTATTCCATTTATTTCCGTCACACCTGGCACCTTCAATAACTGTGGCCGAATGGTCCAGTCCTGAATAGTGCGTAAGTCTTCGAGGGAATAAGCACTGCCATCGGGCTTTAGTGCTCCATCTTTCGCTTCGACATTGTAGGTGAGTACCTCGCCCAGACCGCTGGCGAGTGGTCCCAGTGTTGGTTCCAGCCCTGCGGGCAACTCCGCCCTGACGGCCTGCAGTCGTTCCGCAACCTGCTGACGCGCCCAGTAGATATCAGTGCCTTCAAGAAAAACGACAGTTACCTGCGAGAGCCCATAACGTGACAGGGAGCGGGTGTACTCAAGCTCCGGCAGTCCCGCCATCGCGTTTTCTACCGCGTAGGTGATGCGTTGCTCGACTTCCAGTGGCGAGTACGCATCGGCGGCGGTGTTGATCTGCACCTGAATATTTGTGATGTCAGGCACGGCATCAATTGGGAGACGCATCGCGTTGCTAGCGCCCAGTGCGGCAATGAGAAATGCGCACACGAGCACCAGCAAGCGTTGCTGTAACGCAAATCTGATAATGGTATCCATTGACTTAGCTCCTGATGCTGGAATTAGTGCTCATGGGTCACGCCGTCTTTAAGCATGTCTGCTTTCAGCACGAAGCTATTGTTGGTGACGTATTCAACGCCGGGATTGATGCCGCTAAGTATTTCAACGAACTCGCCATCGCTGGCGCCAGTTTCAACAACGTGTGCTTCGAAGCTATTGCCCTCGCGCACAAACACTACAGGCTCTCCTTCCATCGTCTGCAGGGCGCTGTTGTGCACTGCCAGAGGCACATCGCGACTACTGGTGTGCAGTTCTGCGGTGATATGCATGCCCGGGCGCCAGTGACCCTCGTCATTGGGAATCACTGCACGAGCCATGGCGATATGTCCGCCAGTCATTACGGGAGAGATATAGCTGACCTGAGTTTCGATCTCTTCGTGCTGATGCATGTCGCGGATGGTGACGGGCAGACCGACTCTGAGCTTTTCAATCGTTTCAGCAAACGCAGACAAGTCCACCCACACCGTCGACAGGTCCATGACCTCTAGTAATGCGCCGGCATCGGTGCTGTCGCCAAGGTTGACCATCCGCGCAGTGACTTCACCCGCTGTGGGACTCTTGATGGTGTAAGGTTGCAGCGTGCTGGTGTTCTCGATAGTCAGCAGCGTCTGACCCTCGCTGACCCGTTCGCCAATGCTCACGTGCACCTGTTTCACTATCCCGGAATAGGGTGCCCGAATGCGGAATACGCCTTCGTCTGGCACGGCCACGACGCCAAAGAGCGGATCAGTAAAGTGCAGGGTTCTCGCACCGGCGATTGCGCTGGTAATACCAGACAGCGCCAGTTGTGCTTCGTTAATGACGCTGACTCTCTCCTCGTGTTCATCATGCCCGTGCTCATCTTCGTGTTGGTCGGCAGCCATGGTTGCTGACATAAAAAGGAACAAGGTTATGAGCAAAGTTGTATTGAGAGACAGCTTGTGTTGACGCAAAATATTCATAGTGTTGGCTCCTCAGAGGCACTGGAGTTCATGCTCGACAATGCCTGGCCGGTGATTTGTTCAAGTTCAAGTAATTGCAGGTGCATGGCCGTCTGGGTCTCTACCAGTTCGCGTTCGATACTGAATAATTCGGCTTGAGCATCAAGCCATTGCAGCACGTCGTACTGTCCTGATTGATAGCCAGACTCAGTGTCGGCCAGCAATTGTCGGGCAAGGGGAAGTAAGGTGTTTTGCATCCGCGAGATGCGTGCTTCGTGATTACGCATCCCATGGGCAATTTCACGCAACGCCAGAGTCACTTCAGTTTTCAACATCGCCTGCTGCGCCTGAGTGAGTGCAAGCTCCGCCCGCGCAACAGCCATGCTGTTGCGATTGCGTTCACTTTGACCCAATGGCATGGAGAAGTTGAACAGCAAGGCATAGTCACTGTCGGCCT
>JBBSPQ010000049.1:0-8754 GCA_038258585.1 Pseudomonadales bacterium | reverse complement strand
ATAATCGGCCGTTTTACCGTCTAGCTTTTCCTGCGTCACCTACCCATTTTGGTGGCATTTTCATATGTCATACCACCGAGCTATTTCATCAGGTCAGCAAGTGCAGCCGGTATTTGATTGAAATTATCTAATGTCCACGTTGAGCGACGGTGCTCCGAACGCCACCAGCTCTGCTTTCGATTCTTGGAAGTAAGCGCTCCAGAAAGCCTCAAGTAACTCGACCGTTCGACCTGAGCGGTACGCTTGATTTATATCCTTAGTGATTAGTCCTGCACCGGCGACATAAACCCGAGCACCATCCAGATCGGCGAACAGATGGTCTTTAGCAATCTTTTCAAGCTCTGCTTCAGGGTTAATATCGCGGATACGCTTGTTTGCATAGAAAGAGCCGAAGTCACTGTTTTCCAACATGTCCGACATAAGCAAAATGACGCGCTCTTGCGCTGGAGACGTTCTCAGATCAGCGCCGATGTCGCGAAGCGAGTGAAAGATTTCACTGCGGGGAATATCTTCAGAGGCACCCCTCAGCGCTGCAACAAATTCACTGCCAAAGCGCTTGTGGAAGAACGTTTTCTGCTCGGCAATGCACTTGTCGAGTGCCCTGAGAGACTGCATGCCCACCGAGTCACGGGTCTTTTCGGGCAGCGCGGCATTCAGTTCACCGGCGAAATGAAGCTGCATGAACTGCGTCGGAAGGAACGCGGAGAAGCTGTATAGCTTGACCTTGTCCCCCGCCGCCACAAACCTGTCGATCTGACCCCAAGCCGACTTCTGGATACTTTCCGGCATGAGCACAGTCTGATCAATGATGACTGTCAGCTCGCGTCCGCTGCCCGCTTGGCGAAACTCATTCACTTTGGCGTGACTGTAACAATCTGGAATGTCGTTCCGTTCAGTCCCGTGAGCCCCAGCGGAGAGCCCCAGCAAGGCGGCAAAGATCAAATTTCTAGTCATTTACGCCTCTTCAAAGTCTTTCAATAGCTGCTGTTCTGTGCGCAGAGCCACTACAGCGTTAAAGTCGTAACCTTTGGCATTGCATATGGTAAGCAATTGCTCATCGCTGAAGGCTGTCAGGTCCTTGGTCTTCAAAGCTGCCAAATTATCCTGACTGGCATTATTGTCTTGAGACACTGCTGGCGCCGCGTGACTGACCGATGGAGCAGGCTGCGCGGACGCGACAGGTTGCTCTGCTGGTGCGTTTACCGCGCTGGGCTGATTTTTCGGCTGTGAAGCGCTTTGTTGAGGCTGAGTCTGGTGTGTGCTGGCTTCCGTTCGCATACGCAGTACATAGGCGTTGAAGTCACGCGATTGCGCCCCGCTGATGGCCGTCTGTATAGCGCTGTTAGTAGTTATGCGGCGCGACAGCTTCATCTGCAACATCCGCAATTTATGATCTGCATGCGCAGCGATTTTCGTCCTTTGCGCTTCCAGCCAGCGTTCCAGTTCGTCCGCATTATTAAATTTATGCGTATAGAACCAAGCCTTCTGAGACTCCACGCCGGCAAAGCCGAATATGGAAGCAAGCCAAACGCTGACGGCCTGAATCGCTACGTAAATCACCGACAGTACGACAAAAGTAATCAAGGAAGCGCTACGAATAGCGTCCATTTTATCGGTCAGAGCACTGTCTTCTGCGGCTTCGTTTATTGAAGCTGAGTCAGCAGGCAGGTCGAACGGGCTAGAGCTCTGTTGATAGCTCTCCTCGGCGAACACATCAGGGCTAGAGACCATCTCAGTCTCAATGCTCTTGAGCTGATAGGCGCGAATACCAAAGGCGGCACAAGCCATGATCAGTACCACGAAAATGCATCCCACGATCCAACCGTGGCGCGGCGTGACGGTCTGATTGGTGACGATGCGGGCCAAGATACGATTGTAATCTTTTGCCTCCTCGTCCTTCTCTGTTTCCTTGATGCGGATACCAGGCTGAACCTGCTTGAGTGGGGTGACCTTGTTCGGGTCCGTATCACCTTCCCACCAATGCCGCGCCTTGCTCACCAGGGAATTGTGGTGCAATGCCCGACCTGCGGCCTCAGCGAACCCGGCAGAGATGATTGCCAGTAGAAACGCAGCTACCCAGCCAAGATAAGCCTGATCATTGGATGAAAGATTCTGGTTAATGAACGGCACAAGCACATAAGCGAAACCGACTGCTTCGAACAAAATCAGCAGGAAGATCAGTATCAGAACCCACACCGGACGCTCTCGGCGGCCACCTTCGCCGATGGTGTCGAGATAGGATTCGCATTTATTGTAATAGTTGGAATCGTTGTCTCTGCCACCCGCGTTCAGATAATGCTCATAGTAGGCGTTGGCCAACTGCGTTTCACTTTGTAGCCAACCCTTGGAGTCGGAACTGGTGCTGGCACGGGCTAGACGCGCGACGGTGCCAATCACCGGAACGGCATGCTTTATGCGCATCAAAAAGTAGGGGAGCTGTTTGCGATAAACAATAGCGAGTAATGCGGCTACCAGCAGCAATACTATAGCGCCTGTTATCAACCTATTGGCCAGCGCGAGTGCCAGCAGTGTAGTGAAGCTGAAATCTTCCATTTAGAACACTCTCCGGTTAGGTTCGCACAGGAACAAATTTTGCGGTGTAGCTTTCACCCCGTCGGTCGGGGTAAATCAACATGCCATCGGTCGCCTTTGAACCGCCTTTGCTAAAGACGACATCCAGACAGGAAACGGGTGACTGCTCATCGGTCAAAAACACACGGTAAAGAACGCGGCTTTCACCTTCGTAGGTATTGGCAATCGCACCGCCTTTGAAGCCTGCACTGCGATTGCCTTCTGAATATTTCTCGACGATTTGAACGAAAGGCTGGCGACCGACCGCGGCGGAATCGCGCAGAATGGATACGGGTGAAATTGTCACCAGATGGCCATGCACTGTCTGTGCCCATACTCGATTGTTGTAGCCGGGCAGATACTCAGTGGTGTTACGCGTTTCCAAGGCATCGCCACTGGCGAGACTCATGGCCTCGCCACTGTTACGTGGGAGATCCTTGTCGCAACTGACGACCGGAAGGTCCGCAGCATACGCCTTGGATATCAGAGAGAAGCCACCCGCCTTGGGCGCTATGGTTCGCGCAAGATCCCAGCTACCGGCCTTAGCCGGAACACCACCAAAATCAATAGCAAATCCGGCGTTCTGAACTGGCTTAATCGCCGCTGGTACAGACGTGTCCGGCTTTGCCCGCACTGCTGGAGCGCTTTCAGCCATCGGAGGTGTAGCAGCAGCAGGGCGTGCAGACTTCGCAACGGCTCTAGTAGAAGTGCCGTAATTCAAATACTTGGGGTTGTTACGCTCTGAACTGAGGCGTGCCACGAGCGTCTCTCGATCATCCACCTCAACAATTTCGACCCGACGGTTCTTGCCACGCAGCAACGGATCGCTATTGTCAGCCACTGGTCTAGAAGCACCAGCGCCCTGAAAATACAAGCGGTCAGCGGCGATACCCTGCTGCTCAAGTATCTTCGCCACAGCTTTTGCCCGACGCTCAGACAGCGACTGGTTCAGCTCAGCGCTCCCTGTTGCATCAGTGTGGCCGACCACAAGAATTGCCGTGTCTTGCTCGCCCACAAATGCCTGAGCTAGCTTGATGACCTGTCGTCTGCCGTCGATCGACAGTTCGGCGTGTCCTGTGGGGAACATACCTTGATCTTCAACCTGGGCAACAATGCCCACATCCACAGCGGCAAATCCGCCCCCCGACTTCAAGGTCTCAGTGTGCAGTTGCAAATTCTCTTCAGCAGCTACCTGCTCGAGCTTTTCCAAGCGATTCTTGTAGGCCACCGCCATAGCACAGCCAGCTGCGCCGCCGGCAATCGCGCCCAAGGCAATAGACTTGCTGTCGCCTTTGGTCAGGACGCCAATACCTGCGCCAACGGTGGCACCGAGAAGACCACCAGCTACGCAGTTGACCTGCGAGCTCTGGCTTTTTGAAAAATGCTCAACAGAACTACAACCGCTGATAATGAGCGCGATGGAGAGCGCACAGGCGGTTATTTGAAACGAACGTATGCTCGTTGAATCGGCAGGTTCATCCATGACTTGGGCATCCTAAAGGCTGGTAAGCGTTAGCTATTTAAAACAATGTAAACTCTGTACAGCGAGGAGAATACGCGCAAATTAATTATAGTTTCTCGATGGCCTCTCACCACAAATAGCGCGTGACTCAAAAACCAAAGATGAATCACGCGATTAACAAAATTTATATGTCTAAACTCTGTTTATTAAAACCATTTTTTCTCGCCAATGACATAAGTGTTTTCGAACTCTTCATCAGACTTGATGATATAAATAATGAATTCGACAAAGGCAATGAGGCCGATAATCATTGATGGTATACCGAGAAGAATAAATCCGAATATGAACACGAGAAGCATGATAAAACCTTGGGTTTTATAACCCAAATAAAACTTATGAGCGCCAAACGCGCCCAAGAAAAAAGCAAGCAGGGCGGCAGGTATCTTTTGCGAGCCACCTGTTACCGACTTGCTGTCAGGGAAGATGTCAGTGGCTGTTTTATCTACTATGTCAAAATCAACATTACGTCCCGAGCGTATTTCCATCTGAGACTTCCAGTCGTCTACAGAAAAAGTATAGCGATTACCGTCCGCACCTGAGATAAGACCTGACTTGAGCGTGATGTCGTAATTTAGAACATTGCCTTTCATGTCGTCGTTCCTTGATCGTTTTAGTGTGTTGATATTTTTGAATACTTCCCTACGAAAACAGTTTTATATTGCTAAACATTTTCAGAGAGACATATGTTATAGATTCAACATTCTCAAAATTATTACTGAGGCACTAATCTATATATCTCAACGTCTAATTATGTAGGCGCATCAATATGCAGTGTGTACCTCAAAGTAATGTAGGGGTATTACACGCAGCGCAGGGTTGGCAAATATGCGCATTTGGAAGAGGTTGAGGAAGAGAGCAAACAATCGTTCATTCAGGTTTGTATAGCTCTTACCTTGCAAGGGTATGATTCCAAGTTTGCTAATGCTCATTCCATTGCGCCTTACATTTGGTAACGGGTTGATTTTATAGTCGCGTGATAACAAAAAGCCAGCTTTTTTTGTGACAAATATCAGTCAGTTAGCAGGATTTTGTGTTCCAGCGCCAGTATTCTGGCCTTCTTGAGAAAGTATGCCATTAGCCCCCTATTGAGTGTTCACGCGAAAGAGAACTTATCCCAGAAATAACCGCTAAACCGCTGCTGTTAAGGGATAATAGGTGACCGTCTCTCGTACAGCATCATCTCTTCTGTTTCATTCGGTCAAAAGGAGGATAGACTTGCTCTCGGTCGCACCACAGGACTGCATCTTCTCTTAATGGAAGATTATGAAAAAGACTCTCGTACAGGTTTTAGGGTTGCTGGTGCTAGCGAGCGGTTTAGTCTGTGAAGAAGCCATATTACGCTACACGTGGAAGCCGAGCTGATGGGCACCGTTGACATGGCCCATGGTATCGCGCTCATGGGAAAAGCCGTTGTAGGCAATAATCAAGCCCAACAAGTCGCGAATCACAAATGTTAGGTCTGGAGATACAGCGAATCTGAACCGTTCGATGGTCAAGTCGAAAATTGTTATTCGCAGAGTGGTTACGGCGACTGCTTACGCGCCAAATAGTGGTCAAGTATCAGTGTCTGGGCAACCTGGATGCTAACAAGCCCAATCTGTTTATCACGCCCCTCTCACCTACTCCGATGCCCAAAGACCTGTACAAACTATGCAAGCAGTGAAGCCTCCTAAAAGGAACCTTCCCTACGCTCAATATACGAACAATATAACGTGATAATGGCTCAGTGATCTGACCGGTAATAAAAAAACCCGGCGATAGACCGGGTTTTTTACGTGTCAGGACAAAGGTTTGCCCCCTCATGAGAATTAGCCTTTTCTTCGACACATCGATCAGACGTCCAGGTTAGACACCGCCAGCGCGTTAGTTTCAATAAATTCACGACGCGGTTCTACGTGGTCACCCATCAGCGTGTTGAATATCTGATCCGCCGCAATGGCGTCTTCGATATTGACGCGGAGCATGCGTCGGCTTTCAGGATCCATGGTGGTTTCCCACAGCTGATCAGGGTTCATCTCACCCAGCCCTTTATAGCGCTGAATGGTATGCCGGCGGGCGGTTTCGCTCATCATCCACTCCAGGCCTTCCTTGAAATGGGTAATTGGTTTTTTCTTCTCACCGCGCTGCATATAAGCGCCTTCTTCCAACAGGCTCTGCAACTTCTCGCCTAGCTCCGCCATAGTGCGGTAGTCGTTACTGCCGAACAGATCGCGGTTGAAAGTGCAGTAACTTGAGAGGCCGTGGGAGATCGATTCAACCTCAGGCAGCCACAGGTGTCGCTCCTTATCTTCCCGCAGGCTCACAGCGTATTGCTGGCCGGATTTCTCGCCAGTTTTCACCATGGTTTCGAACTGCGTTACCCAGCTCTGCATAAAGGCTTTATCCGCCAGGTTATCCAGAGTCAAACGCGGCAGATAGATAAAGTGCTCCATCAGTTCTAGCGGGTAAAGACGCGCCAGACGCTTTAGCGTCTTCATAACCGAGCGAAACTCTTGAACGATGCGCTCCAGACCTTCACCGGTAATGCCGGGTGCGTCTTCGTTTACAAACAGATAGGAGTCTTCCAGCGCTGATTGCGTCAGGTATTCCTCAAGCGCTTCGTCGTCCTTCAAATACTGCTCTTGTTTGCCTTTCTTGATCTTGTACAACGGCGGCTGAGCAATGTAGATATAACCGCGCTCGATCAACAACGGCATTTGCCGGAAGAAGAACGTCAGCAGCAGAGTACGGATGTGCGAGCCGTCGACGTCAGCATCGGTCATGATAATGATGTTGTGGTAACGCAACTTGTCGACGTTGAATTCGTCACGGCCAATACCACAACCCAGCGCCGTAATCAGGGTGCCAACTTCGGCGGAGGAGAGCATCTTGTCAAAGCGGGCTTTTTCCACGTTGAGGATCTTGCCCTTCAACGGCAGAATTGCCTGGGTCTTGCGGTTACGGCCCTGTTTCGCCGAGCCACCCGCAGAGTCACCCTCCACTATGTAAAGTTCGGAGAGCGCTGGGTCTTTTTCCTGACAGTCCGCCAGCTTACCCGGCAAACCCGCAATATCCAGCGCGCCTTTACGACGGGTCATCTCTCGGGCTTTACGAGCGGCTTCGCGGGCACGCGCCGCATCGATCATCTTGCCCACTACGGCTTTTGCTTCGCCGGGCTTTTCCAACAGATAGTCGGAGAAGAACTTGTTCATCTCCTGCTCGACTGCTGTCTTAACCTCGGAGGAAACCAACTTGTCTTTGGTTTGTGAAGAAAACTTGGGGTCTGGCACTTTCACCGAAATGATCGCGGTCAAACCTTCCCGCGCATCATCACCAGAGGTGCTGACCTTGAGCTTTTTCAGCAGACCTTCCTGCTCAATATAGCTGTTAAGAGTTCGCGTCAGTGCGCTACGGAATCCAGCAAGGTGAGCGCCGCCATCGCGCTGGGGAATATTGTTGGTGAAGCACAGGATGCTTTCGTTAAAGCTGTCGTTCCACTGCATCGCCACTTCGACAGCAATGCCGTCATCGCGCTGCATGTCAAAATGAAAGACCGAGTTGATGGTCGACTTGTTGACGTTAAGATAATCAACAAAGGCGCGTAGACCACCCTCGTATTTGAACAATTCTTTCTTGCCGGATCTCTCATCGGACAGATGAATACCGACCCCGGAGTTCAGGAAGGACAATTCGCGCAAACGTTTGGCAAGAATGTCCCAGCTGAAGCTGATGCTGGTAAAGGTTTCTGCTGACGGCTTGAAATGGATTTGCGTGCCGGTGGTATCGGTGTCGCCAACCTCTCTCAGAGGCTCCTGAGGCACGCCGTGGCTGTAAGTCTGCTCCCAGACCTTACCAGCCCGGCGAATGGTCAATATAAGCTCTTCGGAAAGCGCGTTGACCACTGAGACCCCAACACCATGCAAGCCGCCTGAGACCTTGTAGCTGTTATCGTCAAACTTACCGCCTGCGTGCAACACGGTCATGATGACCTCGGCGGCGGAAACCCCTTCCTCATGCATATCCACGGGGATGCCGCGGCCGTTGTCCCGTACGGTGATGGACTCATCGGTATGCATGGTAATGGTGATGTCACTGCAGTGCCCCGCCAGCGCCTCATCGATCGAGTTGTCGACTACCTCAAACACCATATGGTGCAAACCGGTGCCGTCATCCGTATCACCGATGTACATGCCGGGGCGTTTCCGCACGGCATCAAGGCCTTTAAGTACCTTGATACTGGATGAATCGTAGGCTCTATTTTCGGTCATTTTTTAATCACTCCAGACGACGGTCGGTCTGCACAATGTGCCCATGTTCCACGTGGAACATCGACAAGGATGTATCTGTCTGCCAGCTGTTCGCTAGCTGTTCTGCTTCTACACCGGTAATAAACACCTGGCACTTAAGCGCTTCTAGAAGCGTACACAGGGCATTACGATGTTGTTCGTCCAACTCGGAGGGCAGGTCATCAACCAAGAAAATACAATCCTGCTGACGGCCACGCTCCTTTAACAGGTGTCCCTGAGCAATCTTCAGGGCACAAACAACCAATTTCTGCTGCCCGCGAGATAACACCTCGGCAGCGTTCATGCCTTTTATGCGCAAGCGCAAATCTGCTCGCTGTGGTCCAGCTTGGGTATGACCTAACTGGCAATCACGTTCAAACTGGGTATCCAGCACCT
>JBBSPQ010000048.1:0-8782 GCA_038258585.1 Pseudomonadales bacterium | reverse complement strand
CAGCGCCTTGATCTGCGCCGCAGCTGATGCCAGATAAGGAGTGAGTCAACACTCCGGTCCGAACGTCCTGATCGGATTGTGTGTCCGGCACTTGCGCCAATACCGCACCGGAGGCTGACTGCAACGCACTCAGCAGTTGCTCATCGCCCGGACGCGATTCAGCATAAACGATGTCGTGAAGCTGCAGTTGCACACCGGCCTGATCGAGCGCCGTTACCAGCCGGGCCATAGTGGCACGAGGCCACGGCCAGGCCCCTTCCTGCGCCAGACTCTTTTCGTCGATTGCTACAATCGTGATGCGTTGTTCGAGCCTGTCTTCAGAATTCCACGTCCAGCCCAAAGCGCCAATATTTTCTTCCAATGTCTGCAGGTTATTGCCAAACAAGTTGACGATCACCATAGTCAGCAGCGCGGCTAACCCCACCATCAACAGACGAGCGAACGCAGGCGCCAGACGCAACAAGTGCGTCAGGGGCTTGAGCAGCTGACTATAGAAGGAGGAGATTGGATTCATCAGGGTGCGCCCCACAGGGTTAACCCCTGAATGCTCCCGTCTTTTAATTGTTTGTCGAAGAAGTAACCGGCCTCAGTGCCATCGATACTGACAGCGCCAGTCAACCCTTGTGTATCGGAATTTTTGTAAAAGATGCCTGTCTCATCAATGGTTCCCGAGGCAGAAAAATCGACTTTGCCAGTGAGGTTGCTATTGAGTCCCAGTCGGGTAGCGAAGCTGCGCTGACCAAAATCGATGTCCAGATTACCGCTGTTGACCTGCATCGCGACCACGCCAGAGTTGGAACTGTAGAAGGCCTGAGCACTATTGAGATTAAAACTTACCAGACCAGTATCCACAGGCTTGATAACCTGGCTGCCAGTTTCAGCACGGAAAAGGTGATAGCCCCCGCTTCCTAGTGAACCCTGCTTGACAGTCCCCTCACGTCCATCGGCATAGGCAACGGCAAAAGTCGTGGTGATGCGCTCGTTAGCGCCTTGGCCTGCAAATCCGTTATAACGCCCCCACACCAGCTGATTAGTAGCGAGTGTTGAAGCAGAAAGAGCTTGTGCAGGAGTCAGATCAGGCAGCAACACAACCGCAGGAGGTTTCGGCGGCGCAACAGTATTGCTTGCAACTTCCGTTACCTTGCGTGAGGTAACCGCTTCCAGATATGCATCGGTGCCTGCCGCTTTTTCTTCCGCATCCGAGTCTGTTTGAGCTACTTCAACTTCTTCGCGACTGAGCGGACCACGTTCATCCGGGGCTGGCAAGAGACGCGGCAGAGGCGTACTGCCATCCAATTGCACAACTTGCATCGTGTCCTGAGTCAACTCAACGGCATTGTCAGCACAGGGACCAAAGTTTGCGGCGAGGCACTCGCTTGAGAAAGGCGCCATGACAATCGCGCCCTCTTTGACCAACGCTCGCACAGACTGACCGGAGGCGCTGACAACGAAGTCCGTGCCTCGCACGCCAATCGCAGCAATGGGAGTATTCAGACGAAAACGGTCGCGCGCCGCTTTGGCACCTTTGCCAGAAATGGCACGGGTAACGCCTTCCACAAGATTTAACTTGATGGACGAATCTTCGGGTTTGGTGGCATCGAAATCGTAACGCACGATTTCCAGACGACTGTCTGGTCGCACACTGACATAAGCGTTGTCGACAAACTGGATATGGACGTGGCCATTGGCCTCGGTTTCCACTTGATCGCTGACGTGGATCAGAGTGCCGGCACGAATCAGTTGCTGCGGTTTGTCAGCAGATTTCAGATACGCCTTGCCAAGCACAAGACTCACAGTACCAACGCTTTCTTCCGTTTCGGCAAATGTCCCGCTCACTGTGAACACGCACACAAGCAATCCCAGCGCGCGGATCGCTTTTTTGGTCGTCATGCTGCGGAAATAACCTGAATTCATAATCTCGTTCTCCCTCGGGGAGCTACCAGAACGCGTGAAGCGAAACTGGTCCAAATTGACTTGTGCAACAATATCGCAAAACCCTTTATCTTGCGGGTGATTACGGTCACACAAGGTGTAGATACTCGCGTTTGCTATTCCTCTTCAACTTCTTATAATGCCCGGGCAATGCCGATACGCCACCAGAGCGCCGCCGCCGGGATTAAACATTCATCGTGGTAACCCCAGAGCTGTTAAGCACTTTCCCAATACTGAAACCTCTGCCCCTTGAAACCCTCAATCAATTGGCGGGTGTCTCTACCGTACGCAAGTTCGCCCGCCGTGGCATCGTCCTGAATGCGGGCATTCACGAAGAGAACATATGCTTCCTCTTCGAAGGGCGCTTGCAAGGCGTTGATTTTACCATCGATGGCCGCGAAGTAGGGCTCTATTTTGTGGAGCCGGGTGACTTCTGTGGTGAACTGGGCCTGTTTGATCAAGGCGCTCAGCCGGAATACGTTATTGCGTTGACTTCTGCTGTGACCGTTTTTATCCCCGTCGAGGCGCTGCGGGAGATCATGTTGCAACAACCAGGAATTGTCAGAGTATTGGGGGAGAGACTCGCTGCCAGACTTCGGCAAATGACCAAGCAACGCTCGCTGCTAGGGCTGCCCAGTATTAGTCAGCGGGTCTGCTGTCAGTTGTGGATATTGGTGACGGACAGCGACAAAGATAGACGCCCTCAATCTGCCATCAACAACCCTCCAACGCATATGGAGATAGCCATCATGTTGAATCTCAGCCGAGAAACCGTCACCCGCGTTTTTCAAACCCTTCAGACCCGTCAGATTGTGAAACGCGACGGCTCGTCGTGTCTTCAGATAACCGATCTTCAGACCTTGCGGGAGCTGGCTGAAGGCAAGCAGGAGCTATAAAACCCGCGCAATTTTGCGCTGACCTCTGGTGATAGTTTAGGTGTACAATTTGGCCGGAATCACGGGGCAGGGTTGAAAACCCTTGTAATGTCCCCCACTTACGTCCTCTCACTGTTTTTGAGCGTGGCATGTTTCAGGATCATGGCAAGTCTCAGAATCTGACTCCAACTCCGCGCCGACAGCGCAAGAATAAGAAGCCTCGATGAAAGACAATAAATCCAGCAACCAATACAAAGAGCTCAATGAGGCATTCAAATCCGTTCGCCATTACTTCGTCTATGCGGGGGCGTTCAGCGCGGCAATCAACCTTTTGATGCTGGTGCCCATTCTTTACATGATGCAGGTTTATGATCGCGTCGTTTCCAGTGGCAGCCTTTCAACTCTGGCATCGCTTACTCTCATTTTGGTGTTTTTAATGAGCGCGTCGGGGGGATTTGAATGGGTCCGTTCCAGAATTCTCATCAGTGCCAGCAATAGAATTGAGCAGAATCTTCGCCATAGGGTTTTTGACGCCACTTTCAAGCAGGCCCTGTATTCCGGCGGTATGAGCAATGGCTCGCAACCCAATAGTGATCTGTCAAACCTGCGTCAGTTTATGACGGGCACTGGACTTTTCGCTTTCTTCGACGCCCCTTGGTTTCCCATCTATGTGTTTGTCATGTTCATGTTCCACTGGGCGTTTGGCGTGGTTGCCATCATCGCCGGCATCATCATGGTGGCGCTTGCCTATACCACGGAAATCGTTACCACTAAAAAGCTTAAGGATGCCAACAGCGAAGCCAATTGGGTGAATAACCAGATCAGCGGCAGTATTCGCAATGTCGAAGTGATTGCGGCTATGGGAATGACAGACAATGTGCGGCGACGCCAGCAGGCACGAGCGAACAAGGTGCTTACATTACAGACTGACGCAAGTAAATCTGCGGCTTTACTGACCACACTTTCCAAGAGTTTTCGCGTTATTACTCAGTCGTTAATTCTGGGCCTTGGCGCACTGCTGGCCCTGGAGCACGAGATTTCTCCGGGCATGATGATCGCCGGTTCGTTATTGCTGGGTCGTGCGCTGGCGCCAATCGACATGTTGGTTGGAACCTGGAAGGGGTTCTCGGTAGCGCGCGCTCAATATGATCGTCTCGGTCAGCTTCTGGAGCGAATTCCTGCTGAGGAAGAGAATATGAGTCTGCCTGCTCCTGAAGGGAATCTTACGGTTGAGCAGGTTGTTGTCACCCCGCCCGGTGCGAGAGCGGCAGTAGTGCGCGGAGTTTCATTCGAGCTGAAAGCCGGGGAGTCATTGGGAATCGTTGGCCCCAGCGCATGCGGCAAATCGACACTCGCCCGAGCGTTATTAGGTATCTGGCCGTCCGCTGGCGGCAAAGTCCGGCTCGACGGTGCTGACATTGCCAGTTGGGATCGCGGCGATCTTGGCCCCTACATTGGATACTTACCGCAAGACATCGAACTTTTCGATGGCACCATTTCTGACAATATCTGCCGTTTTGGCGAAGTAGACTCAGAGCAAATCGTGACTGCAGCCAAGCTGGCCGGCGTGCATGAACTGATCCTGCGCCTACCCGATGGTTACGACACTGTTATTGGCAGCACTGGCGGCGTTCTCTCTGGTGGTCAAAGACAACGCATCGGTCTGGCGCGTGCTGTCTACGGCAATCCGCGTCTGTTGATTCTTGATGAACCCAACTCCAACCTTGACGATCAGGGCGAACGCGAATTGGTGACTGCACTGCAACGGATAAAATCCCAAGGGAGTACGGTCATTGTAATTACTCACCGCACGATGGTGTTGTTGGGGTTGGACAAGATACTGGTGATGAAGGACGGCGCGGCCGTCAGCTTCGGACCGCGTGAACAGGTGCTAGCAAGTCTAATGGCGAAAAGCTCCGCTAGCGCAGACAGCAGCCCGGCCTGATCAGAAATACCAGACGCCGGCAAAGATCACATTTAAGGCAAAGGCCCGTTGATTCAAACAGACAGTTATTGTCTAAAGACGGCATACCAGCAGATTTAGAAAGTTCAGATTGGGAACATCATTGTGAAAGACATCCAAGGCAACACCAACAACCTCCCGGCAGTGCGGGCCAACAGCCCCGCCTTGCCCGCGGAAGCAGATGCAATCGATACCGGCATTGAGGCCCCTCGCCGTGCAGGTTTGATCATTGCGCTGCTCGTGTTCGGTGTGTTTGGCATGTGGGCTGCGTTTGCCCCTCTTAACGGCGCCGCTCATGCCGGTGGCACGGTCACCGTGGGGTCTTACAAGAAAGTTGTGCAGCATCTTGAAGGTGGAATGGTCAGCGACATTCGTGTTCGCAATGGCGATACCGTTGCTGCTGGCGATCCGCTGATGGTGCTCGACAGTACGCAATCGCAGGCGCAGCTCGAAATCGCCAATGCCCAGCTGGTGGCCCTCAGCGCATTAGAATCCCGCCTGATTGCCGAGCGAGACGGATTGGACAGCGTGCAGTATCCGGCATTTCTTTCTCAAGTCGATGCCAACGCCAGCGCCGAGATAGCCGTTCAGAATCAAATATTCAATGCGCGAAAGACGTCGCTGGAAGGCGGTACTGCAGTTCTGGAGCAACGCATCGAACAATTGAGGTCGCGCCTGGAAGGCATGGCCGCAATGAAGTCGAGCAAAGAAGAGCTGGCTTCTTCCTACGGTGAAGAACTGGAAGACGTTCGCATTCTGCTCAAAGAAGGTTTTGCAGACAAATTGCGCCTGCGCGAATTGGAACGTGCGTACGCGACCATGCGCGGTGAATCGGCGGAACTGGTTGCCAACATCTCCTCGACAGAAATGCAGATAGGCGAAACCCGCCTGCAGATACTCCAGCAACAAAACGAATTCCAGGCCGAGATTGCCAATCACCTCGGCGAGACGCAAAGCAAGCTAAAAGACATTCGCGAACGTGTCACTGCTCTTAACGATGTCGTGGAGCGCACTGTGATTCGCGCTCCAGTAGGCGGCATTGTCAACGGCATGAAGGTACACACTCTCGGCGCCGTCATCGGACCGGGCACGGCACTGCTTGATGTGGTGCCTCAGAGCGAAGAACTTGTCGTTGAGGCCAAGGTGTCAGTCATCGATATCGACCGCGTTCGAGTGGGTCAGCAAGCCACCATTCGCTTTTCGTCCTTTGGTAATCGAACGCCCACCATATACGGCAGCGTAGAGAGCCTCTCGGCAGACGCACTCATCGACGAAGCCACTCGCTCTCCTTACTATCTTGCCCGGGTGACTGTGCAACCAGAAAGTCTCGAGGCGCTCGGTGGGCTCGCATTGGTCCCAGGCATGCCCGCTGAAGTCTTCATCGCATCCGGTTCCCGCACATTTCTGCAATACGTGATGAAACCCCTTTCCAACGCTGTCGCGCGCAGCCTGATCGAAGACTGATGCCTATGAAATATTCTCTTCTGGCAGCCTGCTGTCTCAGTCTTACTTTCATGATTCCATTATCAGCCAGTGCGGCAGAGCCCGAAGACGGCGTCACGACGATCATGGTTGAAGGGTCTACGCTGGAGGATTTTTTCACTGCCGCGATCGATTACAGCCCGCGCCTGCGGATCGCCGAAGAACGTTGGAGCATAGGCACGTCGCGTAAGAAGGCGTATACCGGCCAGCTCCTTCCGCAAGTCAATGCTAACGGCAGCATTTCAGACAACACGCAGGCAGAGAGTGCGCAGGACGTCACCAATAAGTATCGTGGTGAACGTTATTCGTTGCAGCTTACTCAGGTCCTTTTTAATTGGGCAGCGTTTGCTAGACGCAGCAAAGCGTCGTTACTGGAAGATCAGGCCGAAGCCGAATATTACGCCGAACTCGCGTGGCTGCTTGCCGATGTTGCCGACAAATATTTTGATGTGCTCGCAGCCGAAGACTCTGTTTCTTCGATCGATTCCGAATTTGACGCCATGACCAATCAGCTCGCTCAGATCCAGCGTCTCTATGATCTGCAGTCAGCACAGATCACCGATCTTTACGCAGCGCAGGCTCGCGTCGCCTCAGTACAGGCCGAGCAACTGGATCTTATCAGTAGTCTTGCACTCGCTCGGGAACAATTGCGCTCAGCGAGTGGCGTCAACGTTGGCCCGCTCTTCCGCCTGAACGAGGACATCACTGTTCCCTCGGTTGAAGAAAGCGTCAACATATGGCTGCAGCGCGCGCGGGCGGGAAACATGCAGATACGGGCACGACAATACGCGGTAGAGGCCGCAGAGAAGGGTATTTCCGAGCAACGCGGCGCCTATATGCCCAGAGTCAGTTTCATTGCCCAGAAGCAACTCTCCGACATCGGTTTCGACAACGCTCCTCGTCCCTCTCGCACCGATACCACTTACGTGGGGCTGGATGTTTCTATTCCTATTTTTGCCGGCGGCACCAACCGCGCGTCAGTTAATGAAGCAAAAAGCCAGCACAGCATTGCAGAGAATGACCTGCGCCAGGTCGAACTCGAAATTGTCGAGCGCACTCGCACTGCTTATCTGCAAGCGAAATCCAGTGAGACACGCATTGAGGCCGCGAGAAAAGTGCAGGAGTCTACTGCCATTTCTTACACGGCCATGCAGCGAGGGTTCGAACTTGGCACTGTGAATAGTGTGGACGTTCTGAACGCATTGCGTGATCGCTTCCGCGCTGAGAGAGACTTGCAACGCACCCGTTATGATCACATCACCTACAGCCTGTTTCTGAAACGAGAAGCAGGGACGTTGAGTCCAGACGATCTACTCGATGTAGGGAATTGGCTGGTGGCGCCTGACCAGTAGTACATGGCCAACCCATACACTGCACAACTAATCAGTACACAATAAGCTGGATCGTGAATGTTCTTAAGATTGCTTCAACAGTGGGTGCTCGCCCCCTTCGTTAACTACCGCCTGTTTCATAATTTTGCCCGTCAGGATTTTACTGGCCAGTTCGCGGGCTCGCTTGGCGGGGTGATTTGGCTGTTCATTACGCCCATCGTGAATATCCTGATTTACTCCTTTGTTTTCACTGTTGTATTCCGTGCGCCCATGCCAGAGGAGTATACCGGCACACCTTTCGTCGTGTTTCTGATGATGGGCTATCTGCCTTGGTTTGCTTTTGCTGACGCGATTGGCCGCGCCAGCGCGTTACTATTAGAGAAAGCTCCTCTGATTACCAAGGTCATGTTTCCCGTTCAAATCATTCCTGTCGTGGGCACGCTTGTGCCCTATCTGGTGCACGGAATCGGACTGGGATTGTTTCTGATTTATCTGGCAGCGAAAGGCTATCTGTCACTGATGTGGCTATGGATGCCGGTCATTTTTGTGCTGCAATTTCTGTTCACACTAGGGCTCGTCGCCATTCTCTCTGCGCTGTGCGTTTTTCTGCGCGACATTCAGCAGATGGTGACTCTGGCGATCACCACCTGGTTTTTCCTGACACCCATTATCTACCCAGTCTCGCTGATACCTGAACGCTATCAGCCGTTTCTTATGTTGAATCCGATGCACAGCTTTATTGAGTTGTATCGTGAAATTATATTGTTGGGAAATTTCCCCATCGTGCATTTTGAGATCGTGGTGGTGACATCACTGCTGACTTATTGCTTTGGCGGTTGGTTGTTCATGCGTATTCGTCACGCATTCGGCGATGTATTGTAAGCTGCAACACTGAAAGAAGAAGAGACACACATGCACAGTATTTCACTGGAAAACGTCAATAAGGATTTTCGGATTTACGAGCGCCCGCAAGACCGGTTGCTCGAACTCGTCCTGCGTAAACCCCGTCATAAACTCTTTCATGTGTTGCAAGACATCTCATTTTCCGTTCTTGAAGGACGCAGCCTCGGCATCATCGGTGATAACGGCGCCGGCAAATCAACGTTGATGAAACTTCTGGTGGGCACTCTGCAGCCGAGCAGTGGCAGTATTTCTATTAAAGGACAAGTGGCCGCACTGCTGGAACTGGGCGCCGGTTT
>JBBSPQ010000047.1:0-8809 GCA_038258585.1 Pseudomonadales bacterium | reverse complement strand
GGACTGATCGCCGACGAAAGCCTGATGACCCGTGATAATCTCCAGCACTGGGTGAGTAGCGCGAATTGCTCCTCGTTGAGTCAGAGCACAGTGGCTTGGGTAACAGCTGAAAGCGCACACGGTTACGAACTGGCGCTGGAATGGATCGACTCTGACCAAGAAAGTATCGCCTCTTCAGGCTGGGCGGTTTTGGGCGGCGTGGTCGCCCTGCGCCAAGACTGTGAGTTAAATCTAAACCAGCTGCGAGATCTGCTCAAACGCGTACAGACGCAGATTCACACTCAGCCTAACGGTGTCCGCTATTCTATGAACAACTTTGTCATCTGTGTGGGCTGCTATGTCAGGGAGCTGACTGCACAGGCGATTGATGTTGGCAACGCCATTGGCTCGGTTATTGTCGACATGGGTGACACCGCCTGCAAGGTACCCTTCCCACCCGACTATATCCGCAAGGTGGAGGTCAGAGGGAGTATTGGTAAGAAACGTAAGACTGTCAGGTGCTGAGCTGGGGTTTTGATTTTCTGTACCCGTGCGGGGGGTGGACTGTTACTTTGCCGTCGGCAAACAGCAGCTTCTGGTTGATGCAGGTCGGCTTCTCTCCAGCGGTGTGACTGACGTAAATGATTTGGGTCGCGGTAGTCGCCGCAATCAAATCGACAGTCGCTAAAATCAGTGTACGGAAATAATCATCCAGCCCTACCGTCGGTTCATCAAGAATGAGAATAGCCGGGTGCTTGACCATGGCTCTTGCCAGCAACACAACACGCTGCTGGCCGAATGAAAGCTCGTGGTAATAGTCAGCAGCCAACGCTTCTACTCCGAATATCCGCAGCCAGGCAAGCGCCGTAGTCCGTTCGCTGGCGCCGCTGTCGTCATACAGTCCAACAGAGTCGAAGAATCCAGACACCACCACATCAATCACTTTCCAGCCTTTCACGTATTTGTTGTGTAACTCGTTGGATACAATTCCGAAACGGGCTTTCACATCCCACAGTGTTTCACCGCTGCCACGTTTGCTACCAAAAAGATAAACCTCCTGGCCGTAGGCTTTGTGATTCTCCCCGTCAATGAGACTGAGCAGCGTCGATTTACCGCTGCCGTTAGGCCCTTCGATCAGGGTGTGGTGCGCGCGCTGCATAATCCACGAAAGTCGATCCAATACAACCTTGCCGTTGTAGCCTGCGGTCACTTCACGAAGCTCTATCGATGGCTCACTCCCCTCATGAGCAAGACTCTTAGCGCCCTGGATGAGAGGAGGTAATTGCACTGGAATCTTAGGAACACGGTGAGCAATCCGAGCATAGTCTTCGCTTGTTTGAATAAGCGCCAATTGCCCCGTGACCCCGAGTGAGAGGTTTTCCATCAGCGCCAAGTGAGTGATACCGGGCAGAAGATCCTGCTCGCGCCGACACAGTAGCAAGGTACTGTTCTCCGGCCCTAGCCAGTGACGAAGCACCTCTGTTATGCGGCGCTGTGAGTCTCTATCAACACTCTCTAGCGGATCATCCAGAATAAGCAGACGTGGCCGTCGGTATAGTGCTCTGGCAATCAATGCCTTACGCACCTGACCAGAAGAGAGGAATCGGATGCCGCGATGTTGCAACGGCAAGAGGTCAAGCGCCAGTAGAAGAGCATCAAATCGAGAGTCAGGGACAGCTGCTCCGAGAATCAAAGCCGCAACGGTAGTGCCTTGATCTTGTGCTGAGTCGCTGAATTCGCTGATGTCATGTCGATTGTCCAACGCCCATAATTTCTGCTGCTCCTCAAAAGACACTATCAGAATGTCGTCTTCGGGTGAAAAGCCAGATTCGTATTCGACGTGACTGCGCCCAGCAATCAGCTCCCCGCTCACCAACTTGGCGAGCAACGATTTCCCTGCACCATTGCCACCGAATACACACCAGTGTTCGCCGGTGCGAATGGAAAACTCCGACACTTTCAGAGTGTGACGACGGCTGATGCGGCACAGCGCATCACTAACATTTAGCAAAGGTGAATTCATCGATCAGGGACGGTTGCCGAGCGCACGCTGCATGATTTCATACTGAACAGTCATCATATGGCCAATGGAGCGGCGCCAGTACTCGGAATTGTGTTTACCATGTGTCTGCATGAAATCGAAAGGCACGTCGTTCATCAGCAGTAATCCCATATACTCACGCGCCACCGTCACCAGACCATCTTCGGTACCGGCATCGATGTACATATGCGGAATCTCATTTTTAGGTACCGTGAAGATGACCTGAAAAGGATCGTAGGATTGCGCCTGTTCCACGGTTTTAAAATCAGTTCCTGTGGGTGTACGCTCCGTCTGCTTGCTGAAACCGGGAATGTCGATAATGCCGGAAATAAATTCGTCGGCTTGGGCAAGCTGTGCTTCTTGTTCTGCTGTACGCTGACGAGCAGGTTCCTCCACGCCACTGGCGATAACCTCTGTACGCTCACGCGCATAACTCAACGCACCACTGGTGCTGCCCAAAGAAATAAACATCTGGTGGTGACGCAAGCCAAGCGAGAAAGCGCCAAAACCTCCCATCGACAATCCGGCAATGGCTCGCCCTTCGCGGCGAGGAATGGTGCGGAAATTACTGTCTACGTGACCGATAACATCCTCGATAATATAGTCTTCCCAGTTATCCTTGTGGCCGTCGCTGCTTTCGGCATAGTTTATAAACCAGCTGTTGCCGCCGTCGGGAACCACAAGAATGAGTCCAGGCAATGACCGCGCATAGAACGCTGCGCCCAAGTTGCGACCCCACACCGTGTAATTTTGCATATAGCCGTGCAGTAAGTACAAAACCGGGTAACGCTCATCGCTGCCCTCGTAGCCTTCAGGCAAAACAATGTCATATTTCATGGTGCGGTCAACCGCAGGACTGTAGAACTCTATTGTCTGCAAGCCTTTGGGCAATGGCGACACCACGGGAGTTCCACGCTGCAAGGGCTGAGCCTCTAGGCTCATCGCGGTAAGCGTCACCATTGCCAGCAAAAAAGTCCGAATCATCACCGTTTTCATAAATCTTTCCTCATCATTGATGGTCCGCGACAGGCTCCACAATTGTCTGAGCCACCATCGTCTTGAATTTACCGGACAGACTATACGCGCCCGACGGTACTATCTGCATCATCAGAATTGCAACGGTGTTTGTCTCGGGGTCGGCCCAGGAAAAAGTGCCAAGCGAGCCATTCCAGCCAAACTCTCCGTTGTGCACTGCGTAGTCGCTCTGCGCCTCATCAATCACAACGGTAAAACCATAACCCCAACCCAGCGCCAGCATCGGGTTCTGTGGCGACAGCCCAATTGGCAATGCCACCGCATAGAACCCTGTGTCCTTCATCTGCAAAGGAGCGAAGACATGCTCGCGCAGATAATCATCAAAATCCTGCTCGCTGACCAGTTCCACAATGCGGCCAAGAACAGTGGTGGATTCACTGTATATCCAACGCGTACCGGGATCAGCCATTAGTGGAACGGCCACCAGTTTATCGACAAATTGCGCAAGCGTATCGCCGCGAGAACGCACCTGCCGACTCTGGTAAAGCGCCCCATCCCGATGACTGATGCCGCCCATATGGGTCAACAGGTCCTCGATCGTGATTGCGCGCGTATGAGCACGGGTAGAACGATTGTCGGGATCGGCGGGATTAGTGAACGCAGTCATGTCGGCAAACGCTGGAATGTATTTCGACACTGGATCGTCCAGAGCGATATTCCCCGCCTCAATCAACTGCATTACCGCCAGCGAAGTAATGGGTTTACTCATAGAGCGGATCTGAAATATAGAGGCGTCCTGCATAGCCGATCCAGCCTCGACGTCCTGCCACCCTATGCTCTCCAAATAGACGATACGCCCATTGCGCGCAACGCCAGCGACCAGACCCGCCACCCGACCGTTATCGACATGCTGATGCAGCATGGTACTGAGCAGGCGAAAGCGGGCGGAGGACATTCCCACAGATTCCGGAGCGGCAGGTGTCAACGTGGTTTGCGCGGCGCTGGAGAGCGCGAACGAGGTCAGAAGCACGGCGAGCACTCCTTTGAGCGAATTATTCCAAAGGTGGCAACGACGGTTTGAAATCATGAGAGATCACCTGTCTTTTATTATTGATTCTTGTAGCAGCGAGCCTGCCTGCGAACATTAACTCAAAAACCCATGCTATTCTCGTCTGCACTCATTTTCCGATGAAATCGCCAGCACCTCCGGTCCAATTGAATGAATCCTCATCGCTCTCAGCACGCATTAGAAGAGGCGGTGTGAGACAGGGTCGGGTTCTGCGGCGTCAAAGTCCAGCGCCGAGCGCAACAAAATGACCCCAGGCATTTTGTGGAGAGAGGTCACTGCGGAGCGGCGCAGGTCAGCCGCAGAACCCGACCCTGTCTCTCGCCACCGTATCTCAGCGTGCCACCGGCTTGATTAGTCTCGCCATTCAAGTCACGATAGTCGCTGCTGTTGTCGGATCAGAAGGAGTTTGCTCTCGCATGGTGACAACAGAAAGGCTGACCAGATCCAATGACTACATTGCAAGCAATGTCCGGACTGGCAAAGCTCCAACCCACCCAGAGGAGGTGTTTGCATGACGCATACATTTAAAAAATTATCCGCAGGTTTACTGGTTTCAATGGCGCTAGCTGCATCAGCACAGGCCGCAGAATATGTCCGCTACGAACAGAACGGTGCCATTTCCTGGGGCGAACTTCAGGGCGACACGATTCATCAGCTCAGCGACGCACCCTACTTGAATGGCACTCATACTGGTCAGACAGTCGCCAAATCAGCAGTCACCATGAAAGCACCAGTCGATCCTGAACTGGTCGTGATGACCGCGTTGAACTTCCGCAGCCATCTGACTGGCGAACCAGCCGAGTATCCAGGTCTTTTCATCGTTCCCGCCAGCTCCATTATTGGACCTGACGAGGCCATGATCATCCCAAGTGACACCAGCAGTTTCCATTACGAAGCAGAAGCGATCGTTGTCATCGGTAAGCGCGCCGACAATGTGTCTGTAGAAGATGCTTCTGACTACATCTTTGGCACCACTGCGGGTAATGATGGCAGCGCCCGCGACTGGCAAGGTGCGGATTTGCAGTGGGCTCGCGCCAAAGGCAGCAAGACATTCAATTCCGTGGGCCCAGTATTGGTCACTGGCGTTGACTACAACAACGTGAAGATTGAAGGCCGCCTTAATGGCGAAGTGCGTCAGGGCGAGAATACCTCTGACATGCTGTTCAACTTCGACTACATGGTCAGTTACATTTCCCGTTATTTCACGCTGGAACCAGGTGATATCGTCTGGTCTGGCACTATGGGCAGAACCCGCGAGCTGGTCCCAGGTGATGTTTATGAAGTAGAGGTGGAAGGCGTCGGTATTTTGCGCACCCCAATGGAGAAAGGCATGTAAGACAGAGATCTTATTCTGTCCTGTCCCGAAATAAAAAAGGGACAGAGGCACCTGCCTCTTTCCCTTTTTTCCACCCACGTTCCCCCCACTTTACAATTTCTTGGAAAGTCTACTTAGCAGTAGTTCCTACCATCTGACCCTGATCGACATACTTGTACGACACCTGACCGAAGAACATTTCATCCCAGCTCTGATCGCCCCACGGGACAGACCGTGCAGCATCAGGATTGGACTTGTTCTGAGTCGAGTTATCGAATGCAGCAGTTGCAATGATCTTCGTTCCCGCAGGCACCAGCTTCGGCTCTACCAACTGATAGGCGATCTGCCAGTTGTAGTTGTAGTTCGCGATGTTAATCAACTCTTCAGTTGATCCATCGGGATACTGTGCTGCAAAACGCATGCGCTTACCACGGAAGTGCATGTGCGGCAGGAAGCTTTCGAGATAGGCATCTTTCGGAATCGTGATCGTCTGCGACATCTCGAAGTCTGGATCGTAGGGTGGAATATTCGTCCAAGTCGGAGTGAAGATACAGGCACACTGTCCCGACATGCGCTCTTCTGGGATCTGATCATCTGGATAAAACCAGATGCCGATCTCGCTTGCATCCGTGGTTGCCTTACCCATAGTGGTGTAATGCAACTGTATTCCAAGAGTCGAGCCGGCTTTGAGCACACCACCGGTGTTGGCAGGCTCCATATAAGGCTCAGCACCAGGAATATACGGAGTGATATAAGCAGCATCCGGATTAGACCCACCTAGGAAACCGCGTGGACGCTCTCCCGGGGCAATCAGCGCATTCAAGGTATGGTGAAGAACCGTACGATCACCTGGGATGTACTGGCTTGCACGCACCCAACGATCACGATCCAGTTCAATGGGCACGCCCAAGGTGATGTAATCGAGAACGCCGGTCGCAGGAATCTCCTGAGGAGGGATCTTGACGATCAGGTCCGGTTCACCGAACGCCCATTTGGTTTCGGGCCATACTAAATTGGCCAGTGGATCAACGTTGCCGTCATTCTGCGCACCGGTTTCAATCCACTGAATAATCTTCTGCTGCTCTTCCGCTGCTAGCACATAATCATTCTTGAAGTTGCCGACGTTAGGATCAATCTGACCTGGTGGCATACGCTTGGTCATCAACACTTCACGAATCATGGGCGACCAGCCCTGGACCATCGCATGACTGTCCATCGCAAATGGAGCGATACCACCGGCGCGGTGACAGCTGGCGCAATTCTCAGCCAGAATTGGCGCCACGTCGCGGCTGTATGAAACAGGAGTTGAGCCACTAAGCAGATTCGAATAGTTAACATCAGATCCAGTCATTGCAGTCATCGGCGCGCTGATTATTTTGCCCATGGTGACGTCATTCAGAGCCGCATCCAGTCCAGCCACTGAACCGCGGTAGACGATTTCAAAACTGCGGGGATCGAACAAGAATGCTTCACCGCTCTTGTCGATGCCCATTGCGGACGAGATGACTTGTGCGTCGTCGATCAACACAGGCATATCGACTCCCAAATCAGCCATTGCCTGTTGGACCGAGGCGCGATCCTGCCCCACTGGGTTGATCATCATGAACTCAATGTCCTGAGCCGCGTATTTCTCTTGTAGCGCCTCGTAGTCAGCAGCCACCTGCTCGGTCTGAGCACTGCCGTTCACCTGCACCAGAAACGCGATAGCCTTGTGATCGTCATACCAGCTCATGTGATGGAAAAATCCATTCTGGTCTAGCAGGGAAAAGTCCCCGACTCGATCAGCTGCGCTCACAGATCCAGCAGCAAGAGCACACACCAGAGCACTTAACCCCGTTGCGACAGGCGCTTTCCAACTGTGTTGTAGAAATCTGGCCATAAAATTCTCCGATACTTGACGACAAACTCTTGGTTAAAACCTATGCCTCGAATTCGCACCATGCACATGTAAAGTTGCGCCCTAGAGGAAAATGGCGAATTGATCCTATCACTCGCCGTAGGCAAGTCAAACGAATACTCAAGCGGAATCCTGTCAATTCATAACCACTTCCTTAATTGTAGAAATCAGCAAGAATTGAAGAATTCAGCAAGATTTAAAGAATTCAGGAACAGGCGAGCAAGAATAGCCGAGCGTCAGTAAATTGGGCGGAGATTTAACCGAATAGTAGATACTCTGGTAATAGACGAAGCAAAGCAGATATCGGGTAACCCTTGTGCGACAATACCGTTAAACCATCTTTTTGTTTTATATGCAGACCAACAAGTAGGACGGACTATTTTTATGAGTGACTCCGCACAATCCCCTCTCAGTCAGGGGGCTAACGGCAAGTTTGTAGACAATGCAATCTCCGACCCACAACATCCCGTTGTACTGTTTTCACTGAGCTGGTGTACATACTGCAAATCGGCGAAACGACTGTTGGCGCAGTTGGGCGTCAGCTATCAGTTATATGAGTTGGACACGAGTGAGTTTCTCGACCCCCGACTGCAACACCAGATCCGCACGAGCCTACAAGAGCTGACTCGAAGTTCGACTCTCCCCCAAGTGTTTGTCGGTGCAGAATCGGTCGGCGGATATACCGAAACCTATTCTGCAATGAAGAGCGGCCGCCTAGCCGAGTTATTCAAAAAATACAACGTTAACTCCCCTTCCTGAGGAATCATCGATGCCGGACATACTGATTCGATACCTACACTTGTTGGCGGTCGTTGTGTTGATAGGCACAGTCATTATCGAAAACATGGCAGTGAAGAGAGAAATCTCTGGAGAAGATGCACGAAATCTTGCCAAAGTTGATGCGGTGTACGGTGTCAGCGCCGGAGTGGTTTTGCTGTGCGGTTTGGCGCTCTGGCTGTGGGTTGGCAAACCGAGTGAGTTCTACACTCCCAATCCTATCTTTCATGCCAAATTAACCCTATTTGTCATCGTCGCTCTGCTTTCAATCTACCCCACGGTGTTTTTCATTCGCCACCGAAAAGCGGAGCAGGAAAAGCTCGCTGTGCCAGTTGCCGTGATTCGATTGTTGCGGCTGGAGCTGATATTGCTGGCGGTCATTCCAGTTCTCGCCTATCTGATGGCAAGGGGTGTGGGTCTGTAGCGAACTCAGGCCAGCACTTCCTGAATCCAGTTTGAGATGTCTCTGATTTCTTCGAGACAGACACTGTGTTCCATCGGGTAGTTTAGATAACGGGTCTGATGCCCCAACGCCTTTAGATTCTGTTCCGCCAGTTGACCCAGAGACTCATTCACCACAGGATCATGACGGCCATGGCACACCAGTACAGGAAGCTGCACATTTGCCGATTTTGGCTGAATGGTTCCTGCGGTCGGAAAGTAACTCGATAGAACTAGGAGTCCTCCCAGCGGTCTTGAGGAGGTAAGAGCTGCATGGATGACGACTGCTCCGCCCTGTGAGAATCCCGCCACGAT
>JBBSPQ010000046.1:0-8902 GCA_038258585.1 Pseudomonadales bacterium | reverse complement strand
TTTTAGAACGTCGGAAGGGGCAATGAGTTCCACTACCTTACTACGCACGGTCCCGTTTCTAAGGCGACTGGTGATGATGGTGTCTTTCTTCACCGTGCTGTAGTCGCGCACCACCTTTCCGGCAGCATCGAAGGTGATGCTGTAGCCCCGCTTTAGCGTGCTAAGTGGGCTGACGCTGTCCAGACTGTGGGCCAATTGCCCAATTCTGGTTTGACGCTCTTTGAGCCCCTGTTTCAAGGCTTGCTGAAGGCGACGCACCAGCGCTTCTTGACGCAAATCGAGCTTTTGGATCGTATTGCGTGGCGACTGCAGTAAAAGTCTTTGATGTATGCCCTGCAATGCATGACCGGTATGACTTATATGATGCCGTGTCGCCCGCTGCAACCGCCGTTCCAGGATGTCCAGGGTTTGCGCATGTTCCTGCAGGCGGCGACCGGGATGCTTGAGCTGTCTGATCTGCCACACGAGTTGCTGATTTGCCTGCTGCAGACGTGACTTGATCTGTTTGACAAAAAGCTGCTCAAAGCCAGCAAAGACCTGTATCAATTCGGCCTGATCGGGGCTCAATACCTCAGCCGCAGCTGACGGGGTGGGAGCACGAAGATCGGCAACGAAATCCGCTATGGTGAAGTCGGTTTCATGCCCGACGGCACTCACCACCGGCAGTTGGCTGGCATGGATGGCACGTGCGACGCTCTCTTCGTTAAAGGCCTGTAGATCTTCCATCGAACCGCCACCGCGGCCCACAATGAGCACATCCAGTCCGAATTCGGCGGCACGCCGATTGGCCGTTGCGATTGCTTTGGCGATAGCGACCGGGGCCTCTGTGCCTTGCACTTGCACGGGGAATAACGTGACCTTTATGGCAGGAAAGCGTCGCCGTAATACGCTGACAATATCGCGGATGACTGCCCCCGTTGGCGATGTAATTACGCCAATATGGCGAGTGTGCTCGGGCAAACGCTTCTTCAGATCTTCGCGAAACAGTCCTTCGTCGGCGAGGCGTTGTTTAAGCGCTTCAAAACGACGGCGTAGGGCACCGTCTCCCGCTTCTTCGATTCCTTCGGCAATCAGCTGATAATCGCCTCGTCCTTCGTAGATGCTGAGCTTGCCCCGGACAATAACCTGCATGCCATCGCGGGGGCGAAACCGGGCCGACATATTGCGATTGCGAAACATCGCGCAACGAATCTGAGAGCCTTCATCTTTTAAAGTGAAGTACCAATGTCCGGAGCCGGGCATGGAGAGGTTGGAGATTTCGCCTTCCACGATCACATTTCCGAAATGGTTCTCCAAAAGAGAGCGTGCCATGCGATTGAGGCTGGTGACGGAAATGGTCTCGCCGGAAGTACAGGATGAGTAATCGATTGGTCTGTGAGACATGTTTGTATGATAAGTCATGGACGTGAATGGCACAAACCAACTCACCAATAGTCCAATGTCCCTGTACGGGGCAAGGTAGGCATAAATCGCCACACTCCTTAATTTTGAATTAAGAAAACTACTCTAGAGTGCGCTGCATGATCCAACCATTCGGAGTCCAAACATGTTAGCAGTACCCGTTTGCACTGATACACAAACGCCGAGCCTACCTTTGCTATCAGTACACGAAACGGGTTCGGGGCAACGTGACTTAGTTGAAACCTTTATTCATGATAGATATGCCGAAGCGTTCCAGGCCAATATCCAGAATTTCTTGCCATTTCTGATGACCACGCATTCGCAACAGCAGCTGCAAGGCGTGTTGGGAATGCGTTCCGGTGACTCTGGTCCTTTGTTTCTGGAGCACTATCTGGATTCTCCTCTTGATGTGGTGTTGGCCAAACAATTAAATTCAAACGTTGATCGCAGCAAGATCTTAGAGATAGGTAATCTGGCAGGCTCCCGAGGAAGCAGTCAGCGTCTATTTATAGCGCTTTCTGAGGTAATGGTGTTGGCGGGTTTTCGATGGGTAGCTTTTACTGCAACCACGCAGGTTAGTGCACTGCTGAGTCGACTTGGCTTTGCTCCCCATTTCGTCAGTGACGCAGACCCCAGTCGACTCGGTGATCAGCGCAGCGACTGGGGAAATTATTACCAGCACTCGCCGTGCGTGATTGTTGGTGATGTAGAGCAGGCTCAGAAAACGCTGGAAAGTAATCAACTCGCGCAGAAAATGCTAGCAGATCACGCCGATGAAATCGTTGCAATTGCTGCCTGTCTGCGTGCCGAGCGCGGTGGAGTTCGCTCATGAGTGAATTGTGGCAAAGCATCACTCGAAACGCCAATTCTCGCCCTGACGCGGGTGCGATTCTGGTTCTGGAAGAAACCCTGGAGATTGGATTGACTTGGGCTGAATTGCGTCAAGAAGTTGCTATGTTGGTCGACAAATTGCGGCGGGATCACGTCTCTGTGCTGGCCCTGCTGGCGGATAACTCACCTGCTTGGGTTGTAGTAGACATTGCCTGTGAAATTCTTGGCATTACATTGCTGCCGCTGCCCAAATTCTTTTCCACCAGTCAGCTTCAGCATGTCTTCAAGAGTGTCAGTGTCTGTGCGGTACTGACCGATAGTAGTGCAAGTTTGTCCGCTGTCATCCACCCAGATTTCGAACTGAAAGGTTATTGGTACGGCCTCGAATATTTGAGGAGCGAGGAAGCGGAAAAGACTTCGACTGCACAGATCCCTCCGTTGACTCGCACAATTACTTTCACTTCGGGCTCAACTGGTACCCCCAAAGGAGTGTGCCTTGGTCAAAGCCATTTGGAGCAAGTGGCAAGCTCAATTCTAGCGGCGACTGCCGAATGTGACATTGAACGCCACTTATGTATCTTGCCCTTGGCCACTTTGCTGGAAAATGTGGCGGGCGTTCATGCCCCGCTTCGGCACGGCGCTCAAATAATTTTGGCCAAAGAAAGTGTGTTGGGTTTTAACGGGGCGTCTGGTTTTTCTGTGCCCAATTTCCTCCAAGCAATCACGTTGTGTAGCCCCAGTAGTCTCATTGTAATTCCCCAGTTGTTAGAAGCATTGGTGTTTAGCGCTGCGGCAGGGTGGCGTCCACCCGAGTCACTACGGTTTGTAGCAGCGGGTGGAGCTACGGTGAGTGCCAGTCTGCTTGAAAAAGCGTGGGCGTTGAAATTACCTGTGTATGAAGGCTACGGCCTTTCCGAATGTGGATCTGTAGTCAGTCTCAATTCTCCCGGAAAACATAGAAACGGCACCTTAGGAAAAACGCTCAACCATTGCCAGGTGAAGATAGTTGACAACGAATTAGTCGTTAATGGGCCCCTTTTTCTGGGCTATGTCGGTGATCCTGTCTCATGGGACAGCGATCGGGAATTTTTGGAGACTGGCGATCTTGGGTCGGTGGATAACGAGGGATTTCTTCATTTCACAGGTCGACGCAAAAATACGTTGGTATCAAGTTACGGGCGCAATATCAGCCCGGAGTGGGTCGAATCAGAACTCAGTGCGTCACCCCAAATTGGGCAGTGCATAGTCTTCGGAGACTCTCGCCCTTGGTGTGTAGCTCTCATCGCAGCACGCCGGGCAGAGACTACTGATCAGCAGCTGGCAGAGGCTGTAGCTGCAGTGAATGCGGGTTTGCCGTCCTATGCTCGAATTGGCAACTGGTTGCGCTTACCAGCTGCGCTTCCTCGCGGGACAGGAAATGAAGATGACCTCTTTACGAGCAACGGCAGACCGCGTCGCGCCCAGATCGAAAAACGATTTCATGAACAACTCAATCTATTGCACGAGAGTAAGGCCGCATTTGTGCAACGGACTTCTCCAGAAACAAAAGAGGTACTGAACCATGTTTTATGACACCCTAAAAGCGGCCACCGAAACTGAACGTCAGACACTGGTAAGCAGCGAAATAATTCGCCGCTGTATGGCACGCGACGTCACGCTCGATGAGTACATCGCTTTTCTGACTCAAGCGTATCATCATGTTAAATTCACCGTTCCGTTGATGATGGCCGCCGGGTCTCGACTACCAGATAGTATGGAATGGTTACGCGAAGCATTGGTAGAGTACGTAAAGGATGAGGTTGGGCACCAGGAATGGATTCTGAATGACATTGCCGCCTGTGGAGAAGATAAGGATGCGGTTCGCAACAGTGAACCGGCCCTTGCTACGGAGTTGATGGTTGCTTATGCATGGGACATGGTGACTCGGCGCAATCCAATTGGATTTTTTGGCATGGTGCAGGTGCTTGAAGGGACCAGTGTCAATCTCGCGGACTATGCGGCGGATCAGATTAAAGTTGCCCTTGATCTGCCCGAGACCGCATTCACTTATCTGCGCTCACATGGTTGTATCGATCAAACCCATATCAAATTTCTGGAAGATTTGATCAACCGGTTTAATGAACCCGAACAACAGTCACTGCTGGTTCACAGCACGAAAATGTTCTATCGACTTTACAAGGGTGTCTTTGACAGTCTTATTGTCTCCGTACCCGAGGTTCAGTATGTGGCTGCGTAACAAGACAGTTTTGCTGACAGGTGCTACCGGTGGCATCGGGCAATGTCTCGCGATGGCATTGGCCGGCGCCGGATGTAATTTGATTCTTATTGGTCGTGATGAATCATTCCTGGAGGCATTGCGACAGCGCATACCTACGAATGATTGTGAACATATAGCGCTTGGCGTGGATCTGTTGGCTGATTCTGGGCGTCGAGAGCTGGTGCAACTGTGTAACCGTCAGGGAATTGATGTGCTTATAAATAATGCGGGTGTCAGCGAATTTTCTATGTTCGAAGACATTGAGAGTTCCGCGCTCGCCGCGCTCATTGCCTTGAACCTCACCGTTCCGATGTTGCTTATTAAAGAGTTGCTGCCGGTATTAAGGCGTCGCCCGCAAGCGGCTGTAGTGAATATTGGCTCAGTGCTGGGGCATATAGGCTACCCTGGCTTCAGCGTGTATGGCGCCAGTAAGGCAGGCTTACGCGGTTTTAGCGAGGCGCTCCGCAGGGAGCTGGCTGACTCCTCTGTGGGAGTGCTGCATATATCTCCCCGGTCCACTCGCACGGGAATTAATTCACAGCAGGTGAATGCATTGAATGCCGCCTTGGGCACGGCCAGTGATACGCCTGAATTTGTGGCCGCCGCCATTGTTAAGCGACTGCAATCGATGAAAGGGGGAAATGCTGTGATTGGCTGGCCGGAGCGACTATTTGTGTGGCTCAACGCGGTGTGTCCAGGCCTGACAGATGGCGCAATTGTCAAACAATTGCCGACTATTAGGAAATTCGCAGCATATGAAAAAATTACGACAGACAACCATACACCCAGCGAGGAGTGCATATGAATATTTGGCAGAAGATCGGACTTGTCGCGCTAACCAGTTTGGCATCACTGACATACGCTCAAGTCACACCAGAAGTAGCGGCGTTACAACAGCACTGGGCTGAGGTAAATTATCTAACTTCTGGAAAATCCCAAGTTGAGGCCTTCAGCACCTTAATAGAGGATGCTCGTCAAGTCACAAAGCAACAACAAAACAATGCTGAAGCGTGGATCTGGAGCGGCATTATCAAATCAAGCTATGCTGGCGCGAAAGGTGGGCTTGGCGCATTGTCTTCGGCAAAAGGAGCAAAGGCGGATTTTGAGATGGCGATGAAGCTTGACGCGAACGCACTCAACGGATCCGCATATACCAGTCTAGGAGTTCTGTATTTGAATGTGCCCGGCTGGCCAGTTGGATTCGGTGACGACGACAAAGGGGTGGAACTGCTGAAAAAAGGACTGGAGATTTCGCCCGATGGTATAGACTCCAATTACTTCTACGCCCAGCATCTATTAAACGAAAAAGATTATGCCGGGGCTGAAAGTTTCCTGCGTAAAGCGTTACAGGCACCGCCCAGGGCTGGTCGGGAGATTGCCGATAAAGGCCGTCGTGACGATATTGAGAAATTACAGCAACAGATTGAGGCCGCACACTAAGAAGGGGACAGGATGCAGGTTTTGTTAGTGGAGGATAATGCCTTACTTGCCAGTGCGGTGACGAAGGCACTGAAGTTAGCGGGATTCAGTGTTAATCATGTGGATCGTGGTGATACAGCTTTGCTGGCGTTACGCACCAGCCATCCCGACATCATGATTCTGGATCTTGGTCTGCCCGGGATGGATGGGCTCGAAGTGCTGCGTATTGCTCGTCGCGAGCAGTTTACTAATCCCGTTCTCATCCTGACCGCTAGAGACAAGACTACAGATAAAGTAGCGGGTCTTGACAGTGGAGCGGACGATTATCTGGCCAAGCCCTTCGAAATTGACGAATTACTGGCGCGATTGCGCGCGCTGGAGCGTAGACTTGGTAGTGTTAAAAGTAAGAACATTGAAATTGGAGAGGTGAGTCTGGATACTCACAGCTACGAATTGGTTGTGGAGGGGGAGGGCGTGACTATATCCAGACGTGAATATATGCTGCTCAAAGCGCTGATGGAAAGTGCCAATAAGGTGCAGACCCGCGATATGCTCGACAGCAAGCTCTACGGATGGGGGGAGGAAGTCAGCAGCAATGCCGTGGAAGTCCATATTCACAATCTGCGTAAGAAATTACCCACCGGGTTTATTCAGACCGTGCGGGGAGTGGGTTACGTTATCAAACAGCAGGGTCGTCCTGCCTGACAGCGTCTAATGGCTTCGATCCGAATTTTCCTCACCCTGACCCTGATTGCCATCATAGTTCTGGTGAGCTTCCTGTCATCTCTGCGCGGATATCGCGAAAGCATGAAAGAGGCAGAGCAACTCTTTGATTTGCAACTGTTTGAACATGCAAAAGTACTTGCTTTGGTCAATCCGATCGGACAGCAATCGAATGGGCCGTTGGTGTTTGAGGCAATTTCCCTGCCGATTGCCCCGGACCTTGATCTTAGTGCAGAGATGCGTATTGCTTATCAGATTTTCGACACCGAACATTCACTCGTGCTGCGCTCAGCAATTGCACCCGCTACTCAAATGAGTCCTTTTGAGTCTGGTTATCATGATGTGAATTTCAATGGTTACCGTTGGCGAGCGCTTGTCATCCGGGAACCGGAATCACAACATTGGATCATGGCCGCTCAGCGCTATGATGTGCGTTATGAGCTGGCAGAGAGTGTCATTCTTGAGGCGGTCATTCCCACTGTGTTCAGTATTCCCGTGGCAGCGACGTTAATCTGGTTCATTGTGGGTTATGGGTTGCGCCCGATTCGCCTTCTGGCCCAGGAGGTGCAGTCTCGTGAAGCCAGTGACCTGAGCTATGTGAAACTGGACAATATTCCGAAAGATCTCACGCCTTTAACTCAATCGACTAATGATTTGTTGCGCCGTTTGCAATCATCCTTCAGCAGAGAGAAGCGTTTCGCTGCCGACGCGGCTCATGAGCTTAGAACTCCGATCAGTATTCTGAAGGTACAGATTCATAATTTGCTCACGGAACTGGATAATCCCAGCTCGACAATGTTGGAGCTGCGACAGGGAATTGACATGATGGGACATCTGGTGGAACAGATTCTTGTTCTGAATCGTACAGCGCCAGATCAGTATATGATGCAGTTTTCCAATGTGGATATTTACGATCTGACGAAGGAAATCGTCAGCAGTGAGTTCGAACAGTTTTTACAGCGCGAGCAGGTGTTTGAACTGGACGGAGCGCCGTCGTGGGTTCAGGGTGACGCCACAGCTTTGCGCTCTATGATACAAAATGTGTTAAGTAACGCATCCAAATATACTCCTCGCGGCGGGACGATTAAAATGCGCGTCTTCAGCATTGACGGCATAGCGACGGTGCAATTGGAGGATTCGGGTCCAGGAATTCCAGTGAGTCATCTGGACCGGGTATTTGACCGATTTTACCGAATGCATGGTGATCAACATGAGTCGGAGATAAGTGGTTCGGGTCTTGGTCTGGCGATCGTCAAACACATCGTCGAAATGCACAGAGCTAAGATTACTCTCTCGAGAGCTCGACATCTGGGCGGGCTTGGAGTGACCATTGTGTTTCCAAAAAACGAACAGGGACTACGGCAAGGGTAGATCGATGATACGAAACTGCGTCTCCGCTGTTGGGGTCACTAAAGTCCTGAGTCTCTTAATGGCGGCAGGGTGTGCGATGCTGGCGATTCCGGTTTTGGCCCAGGTACTCGAATTTCAGATAGAGATTCGCGAGCATCTGTTTTATCCCTCCGAATTGGTTATTCCCGCGGGACAAAAAATAAAACTGATCCTGATCAACCTTGATGATACTCCGGAAGAATTCGAAAGTTATGAAATGAACCGGGAGAAGGTCATTCTTGGCAATAGTCAGGGCGTTGTATTTATAGGTCCCCTGAAATCGGGAGTGTATCCATTCTTTGGTGAGTTCAATCTGAAGACCGCGCAGGGGACGATCATTGTCGAGTAACAGTAGAAGCATCGCCCCAGGAGTAAGGCAATGACCAGTGCAGTAATCATAGTTTTGCGGGAGGTGCTGGAGGCAATGCTCCTTATCTGCACGCTCATGGCATCTTTAAGCGCCATGCGTATTGGCTTGCGTTGGTTGCCCTACGGTATAGCGGCGGGATTCATAGGAGCGTTTTTCTACGCCGCCTACTTCAGAGAAATTTCCATGGCGCTGGAAGGATTTGGGCAGGAGGTAGTCAATGCCTCGCTCTTGATTAGTATCTCTCTGATGCTGGCGGTCCACAACTTTGCAGCCGTCAATCCGCACTTCGGAAAATCCCAGGAGATGGGAGCATCAATCCTACGTCTGCTCATGGCAGCGGCGGTTGGAATGGCGATTACGCGAGAGGGATCGGAAATCTATCTTTACGTCTACTCCTATGGCTATCTCGCCGGCACTATCGCTCCCATCTTGTCCGGTGCCATTATCGGCGCCGGCATCGGTTTCAGTACTGGCACCTTCATCTACTACGGTTTGAAAATGCTATCGTGGAA
>JBBSPQ010000045.1:0-9023 GCA_038258585.1 Pseudomonadales bacterium | reverse complement strand
TTCTCACCGAAGATCAACAGCAGAGCGGGCAAAGTGTAGGTCTCAGTGCAGAACTTCGTGACAACGAGGTCTTGGTCAGAATCGCCACAGCACAAAGCCAGGCTGACGCGATCGCTGCCGATCTGCAGAGCCGCATCATCAATACTAGTGTGGTACTGGGGTTCAATGAGTGGTTTGTACTCAACGAAGAACCAATCGACGAGAACGATTCCGGCAATGTCATAGCAACTACAGCCAGGTCTACTGACGCCATCGCAATAAAAGTGGAATTGATGCCCTGACGCACAGATCATTCTCACTCTCTCGGCAGCAAACTCTCAATCAAGCGCGGCAACATCCATGCTGGCGCAACACCCTCCGGACCAGGTATACATGAGTAGTTATTTCGTGAAGGAATTGCCCTATGCGCGCGATAGTGCTGCATTGCTCCGGCAACTTGCGGCGCTTGACGGATTGGTGTTTCTCGACAGCGGGCAGGGAAATGGCAAACACGTTCATTACGACATCCTCTCTGCACTGCCGCAGATGCGTGCGACTCTGACAGACAACAAGGTTTCTTTGAGCAGCGCTACCGGAATAGAGTCATTTTCCGATGACATATTCAAGGCAGTTGATACAGCCCTAACCCATCTGCGACCACGAGAGCCTTTGCCTCCGACGCTGGTGGATCTCCCTTTCAAAGGTGGCGCACTCGGATATTTCGGCTATGAAAATATGGCGGAAATCGGCATCTACACTTGGGCTATTGTGGTCAACCATCGCCAACGTCAGACAGTGTTGTTCACTCTTCCGTCGTGTCCGTCTTGTGTGCAGACGCAGGTGCTTGAGTTGCTAGCAACCGACACAACCGCATTGGAACCCTTTACACTAACAGCGCCATTTCAGTCCAATTTCAGTGAAGACAGTTATCACAGCGCCTTCGACCGTGTGCGGGACTATATTCAGGCCGGTGACTGTTACCAGGTGAATCTGGCTCAGCGCTTTTCAACAACCTACACCGGTAGTCCTCTGGCAGCCTATCTGCGCTTGCGCCCAGAAATGCGCAGCCCCTTTGCAGCGTTCATCAAAAGCTCGAATGGCGCCCTGCTCTCGTTTTCCCCAGAACGCTTCCTTGCCGTCACCAATGGTGAGGTCTTGACGCAGCCGATCAAGGGCACCAGACCCCGTTCCGAGAACCAGGAAAAGGACCAGCGACTGGCAAAAGAACTTCAGGAAAGTGAGAAAGACAGAGCGGAGAACCTGATGATAGTCGATCTGTTACGCAACGACCTCGGTACCCTCTGCGAAACCGGCTCAGTGAAAGTCGATAAACTGTTCGAGCTGCAGAGTTTCAGTAACGTTCATCATCTGGTCAGCACTATCAGCGCCCGTCTTGGCAATGAGCATACGGCAATGGATTTACTGCGGAATTGCTTTCCAGGTGGGTCGATTACCGGTGCCCCAAAACACAGGGCCATGCAGATCATCAAGGAGCTCGAACCAAATGGTCGAGCGGTGTATTGCGGGGCAATCGGATATGTCAGTTTCGATGGCAACATGGACACTAACATCAGCATTCGCACGTTGCTGTGCGACTCTCCTGATATTCACTGCTGGGGTGGAGGCGGCCTAGTGGCCGACTCGGTTTGGGATAAGGAATATCAGGAGTGTTATGATAAAATAAATAACTTAATCAATTCCTTATAGGCTATTATTAATGTTATCTATAATATTAGTTCGCGCATACTTCCTTTGATAAACTCCTTACGTAGCTCATCGTATTCAGTCACAGAAGCGAACTGCGGGAACTCGGCAATCACATTCTCCGGGGCTCGGAACAACACGCCCATATCAGCCTCAGACAGCATGGTAGTGTCGTTATACGAATCGCCCGCCGCCAGTACACGGTAGTTCAGGCCATGGAACGCTTTTACGCACTGACGTTTAGGATCTTTCTGACGTAGGGTATAGCCGGTCACAGCACCTGACGCGTCCGTTTCCAGGCGATGACAGAATAGCGTAGGGAAACCCAGCTGCCGCATCAACGGCTGAGAAAACTCATAAAACGTGTCCGACAGAATGACCACCTGAAAGCGCTCGCGCAGCCAATCCACAAACTCTCGAGCGCCTGGCATTGGGCTCATTCCTGCAATCACTTCCTGAATATCGTTAAGTCCCAGCTTATGATCAGCAAGAATCTTCAGACGCTGACGCATCAATACGTCGTAGTCAGGGATGTCCCGTGTCGTCGCCCGCAATTCGTCGATTCCCGTACGCTCGGCAAAACCGATCCAGATTTCAGGTACCAACACCCCTTCCAGGTCAAGACAGACTACTTCCAACGTATTTCCCCTTTTTCAAGCTGAATTTTAAACGCGTAAATGTACCCACATCCCGCCACCTATGCAAGGTGAACACCGGTCGATAATGCGACGCGACGCTGTTTACCTGCTCTGCTAAATCATAGAGAATGACCCCCCATTTGCAGGTCGCACCTGGTTGCTCCTGTGCCATTTTTTTAAAGCGAAAACCACATGATGAATGAGCAGCAAATCTCTGAACTCAATGCCTATTTTCAGGACAAAGAGCCAAAGGAGATTTTGAAGAAGGTACTGGCCGACATATCCAACATCGCGATCTCGTTCAGCGGTGCGGAAGATGTGGCGCTGGTTGTTATGGCCTGGAAGCTAAAGAAAGACATCAAGGTTTTTACGCTCGATACTGGACGTCTTCACCCTGAGACACTGCGCTTCATCGAACAGGTGCGCAAGCAGTACAAAATTGATATCGAGATCATGACGCCAGATGCGCAGAAACTACAGACATTGGTCAGCACCAAGGGGCTGTTCAGTTTTTATGAGGACGGTCATGAGGAATGTTGTGGCATCCGTAAAATCGAACCTCTTCGACGGAGACTGACCGGGCTCGACGCGTGGATATCAGGACAGCGCAAGGATCAGAGTCCCAGTACGCGTTCTGATGTTCCAATAGCGCAGATCGATCGGGCCTTTTCAACGCCGGACAGGACTTTGCTGAAGTTCAATCCTTTTGCCAATTGGACCTCACGCCAGGTGTGGGACTACATTCGTATGTTCGACGTTCCATACAACTCGCTGCACAACAAGGGCTTTATCAGCATTGGCTGCGAGCCCTGCACGCGTCCGGTGGGTCCGAATCAACATGAACGTGAGGGTCGCTGGTGGTGGGAAGAAGCAACTGCCAAAGAATGTGGCCTGCACAAGCCGGGCGTTATCGCCTCTGATCTGAGCCCCCGTTAATCTCACACACTGAAATTCCTGATTCGCAGGGCTAGCGTTTAGCTGGTCAGCGCTGTACAGGTATCTCGGTTTCCGCAAACAACGCATCCACGTCTGCGGCCGTTTGACATGCCAGAGCTCTGGCAACGATTTCGCGCCGTAAATGAGGTGCAAACATCTCGATAAAATCGTACATGAAGCCGCGCAGGAAAGCGCTGCGGCGAAAGCCTATGCGGGTGGTGCTGTATTCAAACAAATGACTGGCATCGACAGCGACCAGATCCGTGTCTTTTGCAGGATCGTAAGCCATGCTGGCCACAATCCCGATGCCGATTCCCAGTCGCACATAGGTCTTTATCACATCGGCATCCGCTGCCGTCACCACTACCCGTAGCGCCAGCTCGCGTTCGCGAAATGCCTCATCCAGCTTCGCACGTCCGGTAAATCCCGACACGTAAGTCACGACGGGAAAGGCGGCAATGTCCTCGTGAGTCAACTTCGAGACTTGAGTTAGCGGATGCTCGACGGGAAGCAGCAGAACCCTGTTCCAGTGATAACAGGGCATCATCAGCATATCCCCTGCAAACTCCATCGCTTCGGTGGCGATGGCAAAGTCCGCCGTGCCTTTTGCGGCCAATTCGGCGATCTGCGAAGGCGTTCCCTGATGCATATGCAGAGAGACATCAGGAAATCGGGTGACGAACTGGTGGATGATGGCTGGCAGCACATAGCGCGACTGGGTATGGGTTGTCGCAATCGTCAAGCTGCCAGCACTGCTGTTGCCGTATTCCTGCGCGATCGCCTTGATGTTATTAACCCGCATCAACACATCATTGGTGGCGTCGAGAATCTTTTCGCCGGCAGCAGTGAGACCCGTTAGGTGCTTACCACTGCGGATGAATATCTGCACACCCAGCTCTTCTTCCAGCAACATGATCTGCTTGCTAATGCCAGGCTGCGCCGTATGCAGTGTCTGTGCGGCAGCCGATACATTCATCCCTCGACGTGACACTTCCCAGATATAGCGCAACTGCTGCAGCTTCACAGGGAATCTCCGAACTTTTCAGCGGAAATATGACGCTTCATTCCTTCAGTTTCTCGACCACAAATGCGTCCACGATTGGATTGTTAGCGACACCACTGGGCACGTGCCCGGTCGCCACATGGTTGCGTGCGGAATCACAATGCCCTTGCTGGTCATCGAAAAACACATCCGCGTCGTAGGCATGAAGGAATTTGCCTTTGTCCATGCCACCCAGAAACAGTGATTCATCGATGCGAATATTCCACGCCCGTAGCGTTTTGACGACACGTTCATGAGTGGGCGCCGATCGCGCCGTCACCAGACAGGTACGGATGGGGGATTCGCCGGGCGCGAATTCCATCTGCAACTGCTGTAACGCCGCCAGAAAAGGCTTGAACGGTCCACCAGAAAGGGGCTCGTTGGCGGCCTTTTTCTCGCTTTCCGTGAACGCCTCAAGACCGCTTGCCTTATAGATACGTTCCGCCTCATCGGAGAACAGAACCGCATCGCCGTCGAAAGCAAATTTCAGTTTGCCTTCCTTAGTCGCGGTAACAGTCGACGGCAAAATCGTGGCCGCCGCGATGCCAAGCTCCAATGCATGACGCACATCGCCGCCATCGGTGGAGAGAAACAGATGGCTGTTAAAAGCAGAAATATAACGATACGGGCTGTCCCCGCTACAGAATGCTGCCCTCGTTATATTCAGCCCGTAGTGACGAATCGAGTTGAACACTCGCAGCCCGGTGTCCGCGCTATTGCGTGACAGCAGAATGACCTCAACTCTCGAATCGCCGATAAGGGTATTCAGATTCAACAATTTATTTACTAAGACAAAGGCATCGCCCGGTTCAAGTGGTTCCTCTTCCCTAGCAATTTGGTATTGTTGATAGGCCTCCAGTCCCTGCTCTTCGAAGACGCGGTGACTGTCGCTCAGGTCAAACAGTGCCCGCGAAGAGATTGCTATGACCAGTTTATCGGTACTCTTTTCACTCTTAACTTTAGTGTTGATTTCGGGCTTGCTAGTAGACATGGTTCCGCTCTGTACTAGTTCTGTGAATTCGATCAATCCGGAAGGACGCACAATACAGCTTTGCCGACATGCTGGATTGTGTAGACCACATTATAGAGCATTCGGAGTACAGGTTTCTGCTGCAATGCATGGCCTTGACGGGGCTTTCCCGGCTAGAATCCCTCTCCTACGGACAACCCTAATTTATTCGCAGCAAATTTCACCCCGGAGCACTGACACGGCATGTCCCACCCGCAGGAGAAAAAAGCACTGGCACTCTCTGGCGGGGGAGCAAGGGCCTCCTATCAGGTCGGGGCACTGCGTGCCATTGCCAACTTTTTACCAAAGGACTCGCCCAATCCCTTTCAGATAATCACTGGCACTTCCGCCGGCGCGCTGAATGCCGCCTCCATTGCCACGCATGCTCAGCGCCTGCGCACGGGGGTCCGAACGCTTGAGTATGTCTGGGGAAACATCAACAGCTCGCAGATCTACAAACTTGACTCAACTTCTCTGATCAGCAGCGCTTCTAACTGGGTATTTTCGTTTCTCGCTAATCGTCGTCGCAACACCCCAACTTCATTGCTTGACAACGCGCCGCTGGAAACATTGCTGGCAAAAGTAATAAAGTTTGATCGCATCCAGCGCGGAATCGATGCAGGTTATCTCGATGCGTTAGCTATCACTGCCTCCGGTTACACCAGCGGAGAGTCCGTGTCTTTCTTTGCGGGGGCTCAAGGTATCGAAAACTGGCAACGATCGCATCGAGTGGGCCTGCGAACCGTACTACGCCTCGATCACTTATTAGCATCGACTGCGATTCCAACCCTGTTTCCCGCCGTGCGCATCAATCGTGAATACTTCGGCGACGGCGCGGTTCGACAGCTGGCTCCATTGAGCCCGGCCATACACCTCGGTGCAAACCGTATACTGGCGGTGGGAGTTGGCAGTAATAAGCCGAATCGCCCACCCAAAGACGCTACACCCGAACACCCCTCTCTGAGCCAGATACTTTCACACATCCTGAACAGCGCGTTTGTGGATACGCTGACCAGTGACCTTGAAACAATGCGCCGAATCAATACACTGGTGTCGCGTTTGAACAATCAGGCCGGGGGCACTCAGGCGACGGCCGTTAAAGACAACGAGTCCGACATGGCTACGCCGGTCGAGAATCTGCGGCGCATCGATCTGCTGGAGATTTCCCCTAGCCAGAATCTCAACAATATCGCCAGTGAGCATTTCGACGACCTTCCACGCGCACTAAGATTGTTCGTCAACGATACAGGCTCTAGCGCCATTTTGAGCCTGCTTTTATTCGAAAAGGCATATTGCCAGCGGTTGATCAACTTGGGTTTCAATGATGCGATGGAGAAAGAAACCGAGATTCTTACTTTTTTCAAAAAGGAAGTGACGTAGGCTTGAATCTAAACTTCCAACTTGCACGCCAGACCTAATCCCCCGATCCCGCAGTAACCATTGGGGTTCTTAGCAAGATACTGTTGATGATAATCTTCTGCATAATAAAAATCTTCTAAATCACTGATTTCGGTGGTAATAACTGAATGTCCTGCAGCGTTTAATATTTGCTGGTAATGTTCTGCACTGGCTGCCGCCTGAGTCTGCTGTTCTGCGTTAGTGGTGTAGATGGCAGATCGGTACTGAGTACCTCGGTCATTGCCCTGTCTCATCCCTTGCGTCGGATTGTGAGATTCCCAGAACGTCTGCAAGAGTCGAGAATAGGAAATTTTCGCAGGATCAAAATAAACCGCTACCACTTCAGTATGGGCAGTCGATCCGCTACACACTTCTTGGTAGGTTGGGTTCGGAGTAATTCCCCCCGCATAGCCGACGGCGGTGCTGTAGACCCCGTGAAGTTTCCAGAAAATCCGTTCAGCACCCCAGAAACAGCCCAGACCAAACACGGCCATTTCTATCCCGTCAGGCATGGTTCCGGTGATTGGGTTCTGGCTCACGTAATGACGATTGGTCACCGGCATAGGCGTCTCTCTGCCACGCAATGCCGTTTGGATCGTCGGCAGCTTATCTTCTGGTTTAGTGAACAACATGGCAACTCCTGGAGATATAATTGGTTACTTGGTCGGTGGAGCCAAATCGAGCTCTCAAAGCAGACGGTACAAGCCCTCCAGCTTGAATGATCAGCGCCGATAAGGCATGATTCCAACTCTAAATTCGTCTCAGGCACATGCCTGTTCCACTGCTGGCTACTCTACCACGAAGCCTGTAAACAAGGACTATTTCATGACTTCGGCAACCGCTTCAGCACTGATGAGCAACTACGGAAATCCAGATCTGGAATTCGACCATGGCAGGGGTTGCTACCTCTATACGCCCGAGGGAGATGCGTACCTAGACTTCACCATGGGGATAGCCGTGAACTGTCTGGGCCACTGCCATCCGCATCTGGTTGCCGCCCTGAAAGAGCAATCGGAAAAAATCTGGCACAGCTCCAACCTGTTCAGAATTCCACAGACAGAGAAATTGGCTAAACGCCTTGTGGAACTCACTTTTGCCGACAAGGTCTTCTTCAGTAATTCCGGCACCGAAGCAGTCGAAGCCGGTTTTAAAATCATGCGGCGCTATCACTATAGCCGGGGCGATAAGCAGCGAGTACGCATTATCGCGCTGACCCAATCGTTTCACGGACGCACGCTGGCACCAATCGCCGCCAGTGCTAACCCGCTGCACAGCGAAGGCTTCCTGACTGGCGATCCTGGTTTCGATCAGGTGCCATTTGGAGATATTGAGGCGCTACGCGCTACGATCAATGACTGCACTGCAGGCATCATTCTGGAACCGATTCAGGGCGAAGGCGGGATTCGAGTCACCTCCTTCGACTACCTCAAGGAAGTACGTGAACTGTGCGACGAAAAAGGCATCCTGCTGATGTTTGACGAAGTGCAATCCGGCGTTGGCAGATCAGGCTTTCTGTATGCATACCAAGCCTCTGGAGTGACGCCTGATCTGCTGGCGTCGGCGAAGGGGCTAGGGGGAGGATTCCCCATCGGCGCCTGCCTGGCAACTCAACGCGTGTCTGAACCTATGACAGCCGGGACTCACGGCAGCACTTTTGGTGGCAATCCTCTCGCGACTGCCGTCGGTAATGCAGTGCTGGACGTGATGACTGCTCCGGACTTTTTCCCTGACATGCGTGAACGGGCCGCTTATTTAAAGGCGGGCTTGGCCGATATTATTGCGAGGTATCCTACAATTCTGTCTGAGCAGACAGGCATGGGATTCATGATTGGCATAAAGTGTGTGGTCAACAATGCAGAGTTTAGTTCCGCACTCATGAACGCGCGTATGCTGGTAGTCAAAGCCGGTGCTAATACCCTGCGCTTACTGCCTCCGCTCAATGTGAAAAAAGAAGAATTGGATAAGGCCCTGGATATCATTCGTAACACTTGTGAGAATTGGTCCAGATAATTAATGAACGCTCTGCGCTCTATCGCGCCGCCCGGGTCGGCCAATCGAGATTGTTAAATGTCTTGATTGTAATCAACAGTGTGATCGCCCATGAATAGAATTGTCCACAGAGACAACCTAGCACGTCAGCTTGGCGAAGATGAGCTGTGGATGCTAGTAGATCTGTGCGCCGATTTTTACTGGCAGGAGAATACAGCTGGTGTCTGCACATTTCTGCGCAGTCGTTCTGGAGACGTCGAGCACTGCATACTCCAACTGCTAAACAGCAATACCCTTTGGAACGCAGGAATCACCGTCACTGGCTATG
>JBBSPQ010000044.1:0-9040 GCA_038258585.1 Pseudomonadales bacterium | reverse complement strand
TACTTTCGTAAATTTCCGCAGACTGATATTCAACAGGCATTCAGTTTGCTGGAGCGGGTGGGTTTGGAAACCATGCTCGATAAACGAGGCGATGCACTTTCCGGCGGTCAGAAACAACGGGTGGGTATCGCAAGGGCACTAATGCAGAACCCAAAACTTCTGCTGGTGGATGAACCGACAGCCAGTCTCGATCCGAAAACCTCGCGCCAAATCATGCGCCTGATTTGTGAGCTGTGTCAGGAACAAAATCTCGCGACTATTATCAATATTCACGACGTCGCATTGGCGCAACAATTTGTACATCGTGTAGTCGGTTTGCGTGCTGGAGCAATCGTCTACGACGGAACGCCAGAGGGTTTAACTCCGGAAATTCTTACTACCATTTATGGGGAAGAAGACTGGACTGAGCTTAACAAGGAGGACGGCGAAAGCAATCACAAAAGCAGGAAAGATGTTGAGGCGGCACTATTGGGTGGACATCCATGAGCGATACTCTGAGTCCAGAAAGCAGTGCCATGGGAATCGACCGTGTCAACGCGGCCAGATGTGGTAACTGGCGCCCGTTGCCACTCATCAGAAGCAAGGCGCTGCGCTGGAGCTTGAATTTTAGTGTGCTGGTTTACGTTGTGCTGGTTTATTACAGCGTCAATATAAACTGGGCGCGTGTGGCACAGGGAATGGATAGAGGGCTCGCCTTCATCGGATCATTTTTGACGCCTGACTTTATAACGCGTGGTGGTGAAATCATGCTTGGTCTGCGCGAAAGTCTCACCATGACGTTCGTCGCTACGGTGATCGGTATAGTGCTTGCTATTCCTGTCGGCCTTGGTGCCGCGCGCAACATCGCTCCTCTGCCGGTGTATTTTTTCTGTCGCGGTATCATCGCGTTGTCACGCACCTTCCAAGAAATAATTATTGCCATTCTGTTTGTTGCCATGTTCGGTTTCGGTCCGTTGGCTGGCGTATTCACGCTGGCGTTTGCGACCATAGGATTCATGGCCAAGTTGCTGGCCGAAGACATCGAAGACACACAGCGCGAACCGATGGAAGCCATACGTGCAACCGGCGCCAGCTGGCTGCAATGGATTATTTATTCGGTGCAGCCGCAGGTGATGCCGCGCCTGATCGGTTTGTCGCTCTATCGCCTCGACATTAATTTTCGTGAATCGGCCGTAATCGGTATTGTCGGCGCGGGCGGCATTGGTGCCACGCTGAACACTTCCATGAACCGTTACGACTACGATACTTCTGCGGCGGTGCTGCTGGTGATTATCGGGATCGTACTATTGAGTGAATACTTTTCAGGATACGTGCGAACGTGGACAGCTTGACAAGCAAAAGTGATGAGAACTGCATTAGGTAGAGGCGTGATTGTGAGATAGTTCAGTCAGGACCATTGAGCGCCATGGATGGCGCGATTGAGCCCTACAGGGATGTATTCACGGGCGTGTCCTGGTTGAACTATCTTGCAATCGCGGCTCGGCATTGCGGCACTATCTCGTAAGATAATCCGGCTCAAATCCAATTTAGTCAGTATCCTGATCGCAATAAGCAGGTAAGAATGCCCGTAAAAAACACTAACAATATTCCCACCTGGCAGCGTCGTGAACCACGGACGCAACGTCTTATCTGGTTCGGCTGGCTTCTTGGCGCCATGCTCTTTCTGTTGTGCTTCAAGATTGTCTCCGACAACACCATCTGGGAATTTCTGACTGACGCTCACATTCAGGCGGCCAGCCTCATTGGGCGCATGGTGCCACCGGACTGGTCAATCATCGAGTCGCTGCTGCTACCACTCTGGGACACTCTAAACATCGCTACTGTTGGCACTGTCCTAGGAGTGCTCATCGCATTTCCGCTTTCATTTCTGGCGGCACGGAATACCAGTCCGCATCCGGTGCTGCGCGGTTTCGCGCTGGCAGTCATAGTGAGTTCTCGCTCCATTAATGCGCTTATCTGGGCGATCCTGCTCGTTACCATAGTGGGCCCCGGTTTGCTTGCGGGCATGATTGCTATCGCGCTGCGCTCGATAGGCTTCGTTGGTAAACTGCTGTATGAGGCTATCGAAGAAATACAGCCGACTCCAGTGGAAGCAATCCAGTCTACGGGTGCGGGATCAATGCAAGTTCTCGCCTACTCGGTATTGCCCCAGATCATGCCGGCCTTCGCCGGTATTACTGTCTATCGTTGGGACATCAACATCCGCGAATCGACTGTGCTTGGTTTGGTAGGAGCGGGGGGTATAGGATTGCAAATGAATGCCGCCATCAATAACCTTGCTTGGGCACAGGTCGCCACCGTGTTTGTGCTGATATTCGGCACCGTCATTTTGTCCGAATGGGTATCCGCTAAAGTTCGTCATGCTGTAATTTAATTTTTTTCAAACTGGGCACAGTGCAATAGACAGGATCAGAAATTATGGCAACTGATACATGGCTGCAGGAGGCCGAGCTTGAGGGCGACACTGTCACCCTGATTCCACTGCGAAGACAACACGCCGATGCTCTGCTTCAAGCGGCATCTGACGGAAATTTATGGGACCTTTGGTATACCAGCGTTCCGAACGCAGAAACCATGGAGAATTATCTGGATGTTGCCATTGAAGAGCAGAGTACAGGGCGTTTCCTCGGATTTGTTGTCGTGGAAAATGCCACGGGCGAGATCGTTGGCACCACCAGATTCTGCAACGCCGACACGAAAAACAAGCGAGTGGAAATCGGCTATACGTGGTACGCCAAACGTTGCCAGCGAACTCGCGTCAATACCGAGTGTAAATACCTCCTCCTTCAACATGCTTTCGAGTATCTGAATTCCATCGCTGTCGAGTTTCGCACTCATTGGCACAATTATGCGTCACGCGCTGCGATTACAAGACTGGGGGCAAAGCAGGATGGTGTGTTGAGAAATCACCAAAAGTCTGCCGATGGAAGTTATCGGGACACGGTGGTGTTTTCTATCATCGACCATGAGTGGGCTGTGGTGAAGAAAGGCCTGCTGTTCAAGTTGCAATCGCAATGAAGATTGACTACGACAATTGCGCCGACCAATACCAGAACTATAGAAATCCCGACCCCCGAATAGCCAGCACTATCGCGGCACACTTTGCAGACGCAAATCGAGTCCTTAATGTGGGCGCAGGCCAAGGCGCTTACGAACCCACTCATTGCGAAGTAGTGGCGGTTGAACTCTCTGCGGAAATGATCGCTCTTCGCGCTGTCGGTAAGGCGCCTGCCATTCAAGGGCATGCTGGAAATCTCCCGTTTGAAGACAACACCTTCGATGGTTCGCTGGCAAGTCTTACTATTCATCACTGGTCTGACCTGAAGAAAGGCCTTGCTGAAATGAAGCGCGTGACGAGAGGCAATATTGTATTGTTCACTTGGGATGGTCGTGCGCGGGACGTTTGCCAGACTGCATTCGGTGGATGCCGGACTTGAGCGTTTGCGTCGCGATCTTGAAAGCGGGCAGTGGCACAATAAGTATGAATCTCTTTTGAAGATTTCCAGCAAGGATTTTGGCTACCGGCTTGTGGTTCACATGTCTGGAATCGAGCGTTGATCAGTTCAGTATTGGCAAACCAGTGAGAGTGATAATGCAGTTAAGAACGGCAGAGACCAACGATTATCGACAAATATTTCTGATGGGGTTTGACGAGTGGGCCGAAGATGAATTGGAGCATTCCTATTTAGCGCAATGCCACGCAAGTCAAAAGTATCAACAAGGACGCTGGTATGTGCTTGAACACGAAGCCGAATTGGTTGCGTCGCTGATCGTTTACCGCCAAGGTTATGATTTGCCTGAAAACTGCGTCGGCATCGGATCGGTGGCGACTGAACCATCGAAACGTCGCAATGGCTATGCCTCATTTTTGATTGCCGCCGTTTGCGATAAAATGCGAGAACAGGAGATTTCTGCGATCTACCTTCATTCGGATATAGACAGAGAGTTCTATGAAAAATTGGGGTTTGTATGTTTCTCCTCCGAATTCTCAAAGTGCATGATCAACTGTTTTGGAGTGCTGCCTGCGTCTGATAAAGTACCAAGCTACTTTTAGTTAACAGCCTGCAATTCAGGTGCCTGATGTTTCTGTTTGGAGATTTTCCATGAGCGCCCCACATGACATCACGAACATGTTTGCGATCCCGCTCTATCGAGCATCGCTGGGAAGGACTTTTACGGACACCGAGATGCAGTTCTTTCGCAGAGAGTTGAATGACTCCGTGCTGGCCATCTCCAATTATTCCTCCAGAAACAAATACGTATTGAGTAGTCCTGTGATGGTTAGCATTCGGGAAATTATAGAAGCCAATCTAGCTCAGTACTTTAAGGCAGTCTTTAATACTTCAAACAAGGTTGAGCTGGTGTTGACGCAATCTTGGCTGACAATGTCCAATCGCGGTGAATCTCACCATACCCACACCCATCCCAATAGTGTGGCAAGCGGTGTGCTGTATATCAATCTTGCAGAGAACGATGGTATTAATTTCTACCGAAATGACGATTTGCTTTGGCATGATCTGCTGCCCGCACAGGAAAACTACTTTAACGCTCGCCGCTATTTCATCAATACCAAAGCAGGCGATCTGCTGATTTTTCCGTCCAATACCCGTCATGGAGTGAACAAGGTTGAGGACGATACTGAGAGAGTGAGTTTGTCCTTCAATTCGTTTTTTAGTGGTGAAATCGGCAACCCTGACTTCTCTACCTTCCTTAAAATTTCGACGGGTTAGATCTGCAGGATCACTAGTGTCGGAATTGCGTCTCAAAGCCCGAAACCCAACTTGCAATTCATACAGATCGGCGCTATCTATGGCCGCATAAAAACTCATAATCGAAAAACCCTGAGCCACAGGGTGACTTTGCTTAGTATCACTTGGGCGGCGCGATTGCCGGACTTCTCAGCCCAGAAGCGCTGGGTTGATCATGGAAAGCATATACTTTTCACGGCGAAACCGGCGCCTGACTCCCTGTGTTGGAATCGGAATATCAGGTCTATGGATGACTTCAAAGGCAGCATTCTCAGTACCCCTCCCAGAAAAAGGCTCTTGCATTTTTCCGCAGTCTTTGTCCCGGTTGTACTTCTGTTTCTTCTCGCTCTTGGCAGCGTCCTCTACGTAGATTACACCCAGCAGCGAAGTCTTTTGAAGGAGGATGAGTCTCGTCTGACCACTTTCATAGGGGTAGCGATCCAGAATTACGTCAGTAATGCGAGAGACGATCTGCTGGATATGGCTCGTGTCAGTGAGCTGATTAACATGGACAATGGCGAGGTTAAGTCGGGCCAGGATTTGGAGCCTGTGTTGATATCATTCGCCCAGTCTCATGTCGAGTTTGATCAGTTGCGGGTTATTGATAACACAGGGCAGGAGACAGTAAGAGTAAATTATCGAGGAGGCAACGCTGTCGCGGTTCCGCAGGATGAATTACAGGATAAGAGTTCTCGATACTACTTTGCGGAGATGAGTGATTTTTTCGCAGAGATTATTGAATTGGACGCTGGTGATGTTTATATCACACCGCTCGACCTCAATGTTGAAAACGGGATTGTGGATGATCCTGTCAGGCCCATGATTAGATTGGGTACCCCCATAGTGGACCGCAATGGCTATCGGTACGGCTATCTCGCTATCAATCTGAACGGACGCCAGATTGTACAGTTAATACGGAATTCCAATGCCCGAAGTCATGGTGAAGTTTCGTTGCTGAACCGGGATGGTTATTGGCTAGTCAGCCCGAATCAGCAAGACGAATGGGGATTCATGTATCCAGTTGGCAGGGAGAAAACATTAGCCAGACAAGATCCAAAGTTGTGGGCTGAGATTGTTGACAACGATAGGGTCAATATTGATTATCAGGGGCAGTTGTACTCGCGCGCGCCTGTCTGCTTAGATCTGTCATGTCGCACAACTCTCTTGACATCGCCCAACGAGACTGAAGTTATAGGAGCGCTGCCTGCGAGTGGTCTTTACATCGTGACGCGTGTATCTGCAGAAGCATTGAGTTACGGCGCTTTACTCTTCCCCGAATTAGCCACTTGGATTCCGCTCTTTGTTCTATTGGGTGTTATGGTGATATTTGTGGGGTATGTAGCCTGGCAACTGGCCACCACAGTTGATCGCCTGAATGCACAAGAAGCTTTGCTGCACCGCAATATGGCAATGTTGGACGCTTTTGTTGAGCGCAATCCCAACAGCCTGCACGTACGCAGTTTGAGCGGTAAGTACCTTCTGACCAATAAGGTGTTCCGGGACATTCAAGAAGTGTCAGCTCGGATGAGTTCCGATCCCACCTTAGCAAAATCAAAAGGGAAATTTTCAAAGCGTGTGGAGGAGGATTTTCCTCCTAAAGAACTCAGTCTGGAATACATGGAAGAAATGGAGAGTGAGACAGGGCCGCGAAAATATCGCGCAATCCGTTTTCCTATGGCCGATGAACGTGGCGAAGTATATGCCGTTGGTGGTATTTCCATGGATGTCACCGAAATGATTGCCGCGCAATCCGCTTTGCAAAGCGAACGTGAAAATCTCGAGAAGAAAGTGTTGGAACGTACGGAAGAGCTCAATCACGAAAAAGAGCGAGCGGAGCTCGCTAACAAAGCCAAGTCTTCATTCCTTGCGACGATGAGTCACGAGATTCGAACTCCGATGAACGGGGTGATCGGCATGGTAGATGTTCTGCGTTTGGGGAGCCTGCGTCAACAACAGCTTGTCCAGGTCAATCTGGTGCGTGATTCGGCCTATAGTCTGCTGGGAATTATAGATGACATTCTCGACTTCTCGAAAATCGAGGCTGGCAAAATTGATTTGGATATTCAGCCAGTTATTCTCTCCTACGTCACTGAATCGATATGCAGCGCGATGGCAGTAACAGCTCAACACAAACGTGTCAGGTTAAATTTTTACCGCAGTCCGGATCTTCCAGTTGCCATTCAGGCCGATGCTATTCGATTGCGTCAGATTATTACGAATCTCGCCGGGAATGCCATTAAGTTTTCAAGTACCCGATACGGGGTTGGGTACGTTTCAGTTCGCATTGAAAAAATAGATGACAGGAATCTTTATTTAACCGTGTCTGATGACGGTATAGGGATGAGCGAGGAAGCGCTGGACCATGTTTTCGAGTCTTTCACTCAGGCGGACACATCCACCACGCGCCGGTTTGGTGGCACGGGACTAGGATTGGTTATAACCAAGCGCCTGGTTGAGCTGATGAATGGAACTATAGCAGTACAGAGTAAAGAGGGCGTTGGCACTGTATTTAAAGTGCAGCTGCCTTTCGTGGAAGCGCCGGTTAATATTGAAGAAGAGTTTTTGCCAGAGCTGGACGGCACTCAGTGCGCTGTATATGCCGAAGATAATGAATCCCTGAACAACTGGACGGAGTATCTGCGGGCGGCTGGGGCAGAGGTGTTCCGGGTGACAAATGGACGCTATTCTATATCAGACGATGACAACTCCTCAAAAGCTGGAAAAACTCTGGTCGTTCTTGCAGACCTAGGAGAAGAAGCATTTGAGCATTTGTCTCGCTTTGAGAAATTGAGTTCGGAAGAATACAGTCAAATGATTGTGGTTACTCCGTTAGCTGAAGAGAGAGTGAGATACGTTAGTGATCGCGTCACATTCATTAACAGTAACTCCAGCCATGCTGCTACTTTTAAAGACTTTTTAGCTGTTATTCGCGGAGACGAATTTAGTGATGATATGACGGGACCAGAAACCGTTCAGCAACTTCGTATTGGACGACAACAAGCGATTGCTACTAACAAACTGGTGCTGGTGGCGGAGGATAATGAGATAAACCAACAAGTCATCAGAAACCAATTGGATGCACTTGGCTACGCCTATGATGTGGCGGCCGATGGCCGAGAGGCCTTGGAACTCTGGTACAGAAATCAGAAAGATTATTCGCTATTGTTGACAGACATTCATATGCCGGTTATGGACGGCTACGAATTTGCGGAAGCCGTACGAGCACAAGAGGCACCGGGAGTAAGGACCCCGATTCTGGCATTGACTGCCAATGCGATCAGAGGAGAAGAGGCGCGGTGTCTGGAAATAGGCATGAATGACTATCTCACTAAACCTATTCCTTTGGATATTCTGCAGTCTACTCTCAACAAGTGGTCACAACAAAAAATGGCGGCCACCAGCGTGTCGGGGTCGTCGAAGGTAAGCGAATCGACGCTCCCGATAGATTTCAATGCAATTAAAAAATATCTGGAAGCTGACGATGAGCAGATGCTGGATATTCTGACCCAGTACAGAAAGGCTGCCCAGCAGGCAGGTTACAACATACAGAAGGCTTATCGAGAAAAAAACTGGAGGAGATTGGAGGAGATCGCACACACTTTCAAGTCCACTTCCCGATTTGTTGGTGCGAATTCGTTGGCGGATATTTGTGAAGTCCTTGAGGAGGCCAGCAGACAGAGTGAGCAACAATCAGTGAAAGAGATTGTCGACATTTTCGATCCAAAGCTCACTGAAGTGCTGAACGCGATAGACGCCCGCCTTTAACGATTCTGCAAGAGATATAAGGAGCCAGAGATTTTTACTCAGGTTGCCACATGACGTAGCCACCGCCTTCGCAGGCAGTTTTGAGCATTTCAACCAGCGGTACAGCACGAGTTCCCAGTGCCACAGGTAATTCTTTCTCCTCGTCCTCTTCGCTCTCCGTTTTGGCAGGTTCTGTGTGGTGACGTAATGCAGTTTCCAGCCGTTCTAGAGAAGCACGCAACTCATCGCCACTGACTGCGCCCTTGAGGTTTCCGCTTGCCCCCATCATTTTCAATAAAGGCTCTGCCACGTGACTGAGCATGACGAAGTCACCGGAATCTTCGCTCGTGAATTTGATAATCATCTTGGCCTCCTTGGCTGAGCGTGAATTGTAGAAAGATCCACAATATCGCACGGTAAAGGAAAGTGTAGCAGAGAGGGAATGCAAAACGGCGATGTAATGCACATCGCCGTTTGTGTGTTGGAGTCGCGGGGTGGGGGCGGGGCCCAAAAGAGAACCCCCCCCCAACGCCCCAAGATGTCGAGGG
>JBBSPQ010000043.1:0-9139 GCA_038258585.1 Pseudomonadales bacterium | reverse complement strand
GGCCATAGCGCATGCCGACGAAGTGAGCCAGTACGAACAGACCATCGCCGAGCTGGCAAGTGAGTATGGACCATTCGATTCACGCCTGCTGGAGCCGCTGGAATCCCTCAGCGACACGCTCATTGACGCGGGCAACTACAATGATGCTGAGACATTGCTTGATCAACAGTTACAAATCCATCGCATCAGTGGCGGCCTTTACAGCCCGGAACAAATCCCAGTAATTCAAAAGCTGCTGGAACTGCGCGCTTCCAATAATGAATGGTCGCGCGTGGCGGACACACTAGAGTATCTGTCCTGGGTATATCACCGGGACAATACTCTTTCCCCAGAATCTCAGCTGGAAGGGCTGAAGGAATTGGGAGACTGGCATCTGGCCGCCTTGGGTCAGGACGGCAGTGATAAGGAAGCCTTCCACCTCGTCCAATTGCGAACAATGGAGGAGCAGGCCACCGAAATTGCAGAAACTCACTATGGTGAAAGCGAAGCACTAGTCCCCTTTCTTTATGATCAAGCTCTGGCCGATGTTTATATTGCACTGGCCATTACGCTGACCGGGCAGACTTCGCAGGACCTTATGTTGCTCACCGAAGGCATAAGGAACCGAGCCGTGACGGGAGCCGATCTTGCCTCCGCCAATATCGGTGGGGCCACCCAGTACGAAATCGAAGCGCTGTTTGGTTCCCGCGCCAGTACCGTCATCGAACGTTCTTTCAAATCCAATATGAGCGCCAATGCCGCTGAACTGAGACGCATACAGGGCATATATACCGCCAGCGGAAACCAGGAAGCGGAGGCAATGACACTAATGGCATTGGGAGACTCCATTTTGTTGCGCCAGCAATTTGAACGACGACCTGGAAATTTTGCAGGCATTCGTAGGGGCACCGCTACACCCGGTCCGGCGATGGATTACTACGAGAAGGCTATAGTGATGTTACGAAAAGCCGGTTTGTCGGAAGACCAGATAACCAGTCTTACACGTTGTCCGGTATTGCTGCCGGTCACCTCATTTGCCTCGACACTCGAGGAAGCCAAACCGCCATGCACCAGTTCGGCGGAATCCTCTCTGGTCGATCTCGGCGAATACAAGATCACTTCAAATGTGATTCCCGGATTGGAAGGTGATCCCAGATCAGCGGAGGGCCAGTTGGAGGCGGTAGCGCAATTCAAAATCCGCTCCAATGGACAGATATCCGGTTTACAGATAGTGGATATCCAACCGGATAACACAGCCAATAGAGTTCGCGTCAGAAAACTCACGGAGATTATGCAGTTTCGACCGGCCCTAATGGACGGTAAATCCACTCATACCGAACACGCTCAACTGCTGATCAAGATGCCTGCCAGCAGTCAGTAACGGAATATCGGTCCTTTATTCCCGCCTCTTCTCCAATATCACTCCCGCGGCCAGCAGCGACTCAATTTCAGTCTGTCCTAGTCCGTACTCTTGCAAAATTTCCTGCGTGTGTTGGCCATATTTCGGTGGCAGGTAGCGCAGCGTTCCCGGCGTACGAGAGAACTTTATGGGAGTCCCCGCCATGCGATACCAATCCTGCTCCAGATTCATTTCCCTGTGCTGGGTGTGAGGATGGGCAACCACTTGAGCAGTATTATAAATCGGTCCAGCGGGAAGCCCCGCCTGCAGCAAACGTTCACACAATTGCGCCCCATCAATTTTCATTAATCTCGATTCCAGTTCAACTTTGAGCTCGGCTCGGTTGGTCACACGATCAATATTGTGAAGAAACCGGGAATCCTGAGTGAGAGCCGCACAATCCAGTTCGTCACACAGTTTGGCAAAAGCACCGCTATTCCCCGCTCCAATGAAAATATCCACGGTCCGAGTTCGAAAAGTATCGTAGGGGCTGATGTTGGGATGCGCATTGCCGGTTGCTACTGGCACTTGACCTGAAAAATTATAATTAGCGATGTGAGGGTGCATCAATGACACCGCGCAGTCGTAAAGTGTCATATCTAGATACTGACCCAGCCCTGAACGCTCACGCTCGATGAGCGCCATCAGTATTGCTACCGTCGTGTAGAGCCCGGTCCCCATATCAACCATGGCGATTCCCAATCGTGTAGGGTTGCTGCCCAACTCCCCGTTGACACTGAACCACCCGGCCATTGCCTGAACGATTGCGTCATAGCCCGGATATCCGCCCAAAGGACCATCGGAGCCAAATCCGCTGACGCGGCAGTGGACGAGTCGAGGAAAGCGCTCGCGTAGAACCTCAGCATAACCCAGCCCCCACTTCTCCATGGTGCCAGGCTTGTAATTCTCCAGTAGCACGTCAGCTCCCTCGAGAAGCCTAAGCAGCAGATCACGCCCTTCAGGACGGGTGAGATCAAGCCCCATGGCACGTTTATTTCGGTTTACCCCGATGTAATAGGCCGCATCGCCTTCGTGGAAAGGCGGCCCCCAATCACGGGTCTCATCTCCCTTCGGAGGCTCTATTTTGATCACTTCGGCGCCATGGTCCGCCAGAATCTGGGTGCAATAAGGACCTCCCAAGACACGGGAAAGATCGATAATGCGTTTGCCCGTTAGCGCGCTGGCGGGTTTTTCTGCAGAATTCATACATTCGTTCCGAAAGGTAAAGGGCGCTGTGAGCGTAAAGCACCGCTTGGATATTTTCAATTTCCCTGAGTTTAAGATATGACCTGAGCGAGGGACGCCTCGCGCTAAGACGATAATATACCCACCACAGTCGATTCTGGCCGCTAGACTGCCACAGAAGGGGTGGTGGCCAGCTCCTAAATGTAGTTAGTATAACGTTCGTTCAGCCCATTGGCTGTCTTAACCGTGGAGGAGGTCGCGATAACCTTTATGCCGCTTTCCGGCTAATAGCCCCTTACTGCGTGAAAATTAAATGTTATGACATGGAGATCTACATGAAACCAGCTGACAGTAAGTCTGGAATAGCGGTTCTGCAATTTCTGAGCATATTCCTTCTATTTGTTGGGGGAGCTACATCGTTTGCAACCGACAATATGACAAGTCCGATATCACTTACGTTTACGCTTGGATTTGCTATCAGTATGGTGGCAACCAAGATTTTCCAGGCGCAGGAAAAGCGAATTTGCGAGCTCGAGAGTAAAATTGGTTAGAGCTTCTATGACCCTGGTTTTGCCGACGATTCGAAATCCGCATCTGCTTTCAGCAAGGCCGGTAAATAGAACTCCGCGACCAACAGAGGCTTTCCATGCAAATAGAACAGGGAACGCCGGCCAGTCACATCATCAAGATGAGTAACTTCCAGCTGTTGTCGCTTTAGACGATAGTCTCGAAACAAAAACTCCCCCAGAGGCCTGTCACGAAGTTTTCGCAACTGCTTAAGCGGCCCTGTCAGGCTGCTAACCGGAATCAGGGAATGAGCATATACCCACGGGATGTCGCCACATATAAGCAGCACTTTGCGCGACCACATTCTTTCGCCTGCCACGTGAGGAAGAAAACATTGCAGCAACGAGGACGAAAGACCAAGCGTCCATTTCTCTTCGAGGACTTCCACTCGAAAATTCTTACCGGCCATTTGTTTCAGTCGCTGAGTTAGAGACCCAGGATCGAGAAGCCAGGATTGCAACCGTGGATCAAGGCGCGGCAATAGTTGCTCTACAGGGCGCCATTTGAGGAGAGATGAATGAAGATCAATCCCCGCAAGATTATAAGTGTTCAATTCTTTCTTTACCTGTACCACTTACTCGTACTGCAATTAAAAAGCCTCCGCCACACTGATGTATGGCAGAGGCTATTGTCAAACGATTGCATCAAACTCTTGTCTCAAACTCTTGTCTCAAACTCTTGTCTCAAACTCGTCTCAACCAATCGTGTCAAGCAACTTTCAATCAGCGAGTTTCAAAACGCTGCATGGTAGTTGATATAACACTCTGCACACGCCGGTTCTGGGCACGCCCTTGTGGGGTATCATTGCTGGCGACCGGCCTGGCTTCGCCAAAACCTTGTGCCCGCACCTTGCCTGACTCAATACCGAACTGGTTAATCAGCACCTGACGCACTGCATTTACACGACGCTGGGAAAGTGCCAAGTTGTACTCGTCGGGACCAACAGAATCAGTGAAACCTTCAAGGACTGCAACTGTATCGTCATGCTCTTTCAGGAAATCAGCGATTTGACGAATATCATCAACATATTCAGACTTCACCACGTCCATGTCGAAATCAAACTGCACTTTCAAATCGATACGGGCGACTTCTTCCAGTACGATAGAACAGCCACGATTATCTACACGATGAGTACGGGGGGTATCGGCGCATGCATCACGACTATCTGGAACGCCATCACCGTCAGCATCAGGAGCAGATGCTGCTGGGGCCTGAGATGTAGTAGGAGCTGAAGTCCGCGGAGTAGGTGCGGAAGACGCTGCCACCGGGGTTGAAGAGCTGTTCCCACCAAAACTGAAAATCAAGGCAGTATCAACACCGTAGTCATGGAAATGCTCATCCATGCCCCAGAACTTTCTTACCGTTGTTCGCCATTCCACATTGTCATTGATCTGGTACTTCACTCCGGCGCCAGCATCCCACACTGTCTCTTCATCAAGATCAAAGCGGTTATGGCCGACACCACCGCCAACAAACGGTGTTAATGGCCCGATCATCTTGTCGAAGCCGTATAGGAGATCAAAGCGGTAATGGAACAAATCGTTTTCTGGTAGTGGGCCATCGAGATCCATGTCAAAAACGTTGATTTCACCACTGAGATTATTGGTGAAATCATAACCAAGTCCAATCGTGAACCCGGTGTCGTTATCTTCCTGCCTATCTGTATCGAAATCGATCCACTGCAAGCCTGGTGCAATATAGAATTGTCCCGCGTCTGCAAAGGTTGCGCTTGGTGCAGAGATAAATGCGCCGGTTGCCAGCATCAGACTCAATGCAGTCAGGTATGTTTTTTTCATGGCCTCTCCTGTGGTGTATCCAATTGTAAAAAACGCGGCGATTATAGCGCAGGCGACCGCAAAGCACGTATGAAATTCCATTTAAAATGAGAACTAATTAGATTTTGCTATCGGATTAGCTAATTCGGATATTGATACTGACTAATATCGCTTTAAACCGGGGCAAATCATGACAAAATCGTGTTTTCCGGCTAGCAAAGTCTTATATATCGCAATGATAATCAATTTCCTGTTTGTCCTCCTCTTCCAGCAAACTGCAATAAAACTGTAATTGTATTGACGCACGACTGCAACATTCACTCATTAGCATGACTCCTGCCTAAACTTTTCCCGCTATTGTCTCATTTGAAGACAGGACCTCAGGAGTCACTATGAATTTCAACCGCCACAAACTGTTTTCCGCTGTAGCAGTTGCCACTCTCGGATTTACAGCGTTTACCGTGCAAGCAGCCCAGCCCGTCCTTTCTGCTGCTACGATAACCGGTGCACCCACTACTGCAACCTTCACGGGTGGTGCGACCACCGACAATGGAACGACTTTCACTACCGCGGTGGCCTCCAGCGCTTCAGTAGATGTTGTTGGAACAATCAATGTGGCGGCAGCGGATGTCGGAAAATCAGGTTCATTATTGGCAGTGGTCCAAATACCGGGCGTTGGCGCCTTCAAAATGGTATCCGGTGGACTCTTTTTGCCCTGGGACGGCACGCTCGCCGACATGCGTTCATTCAGGACCAAAACACTGTCAGCAACTGAGAGCTTCACTGTACTGGATGACCTCATTGCGTCAGACTCTGGTCTGGCCGGTAAAGAATTTCAGGTCTTCTTTGGCTACTACGTCAATAACGACATCAATACAACTGCGTTCAGTGGTACTCCAGCGACTGTTGCTGTGGCTGCCGCACCAGCGGCGGGATGCCCGACTAATACTACGCTGTCCAGCGGCGGCAAGTTCGAAGGCAAGTCCGTTTGTGTACTTAGTGGGACAATCACCAGTGCTACACACCTGACGGCAAACAATGTCTACCTGCTCAACGGCGGCGTATTCATCGGCGGCGACAACATTAACTCTACTGAATTGACAATCGACGCTGGCACTAAGGTGATCAGCCCTATCGGCCTGAACTTCCTAGTAATCAATCGCGGTTCGAAAATTCATGCCAATGGCTCTGCTGCGGCGCCTATCACTTTCACCTACGAAGACGAAGCGAACGCCACTTCCACGACAACTGGACGCTGGGGTGGGCTGATCCTGAACGGTAATGCGCCAATCAATGGCTGTACTGTCGGCACTGCTTTGTGTGAAGCAGAAGGAGAGGGTTCGACAGGCAAGTACGGTGGCAACAACCCAACCGACAGCAGCGGTAACCTCAACTACGTAGTAGTCAAATATCCTGGTCAGAACATTACAGAAACCAACGAACTGAACGGCATTGCATTCCAAGGGGTGGGCAGCGGCACTATCGTTGACTACGTAGAAGTCTATAACAGCTCCGATGACGGCGTAGAGTTCTTCGGCGGCACAGTCAACGTCAAACACATGGTGCTGATCGGTAATGAAGACGATGCGTTTGACTGGACTTTCGGTTTCAGCGGCAAAGCCCAGCACGTTGTGATCAAACACCGTCCTGCGACAGGAGACCGTGGAATCGAGGCTGACAACAACGAGTTCGCATTCGATTCATTACCACGAGCAACACCAACGCTGGCTAACTTTACCTTTATCGGCAAAGGCGCTGGAGGAAAAGCCATACAAATTCGCCGTGGAACAGGTGCCAAGATTTCTAACTTTGTGGTTACTGGTTTCAATGACTACTGTGTAGACATCGACGACAACGCTACGTACTTGAACGGAGGTTCATCAGCGACAACGTTAACTGGCAACCTGGTAATGAAAAATACGCGTCTGGATTGCGCCAAGACCTTTAATGAGTCAGCAGGCGATCCGTGGTCCATCGCTGCCTGGTTCAACGGTCAAACGGGCAACTCCACGGGCTCTGTATTGCTGAGTGGTTTTGTGAACAGCGGAGCAATCAATGCGCTGCCTGCGGCAACCTTCACAGACAGTTTCTTCGACAGTGTTGATCATATCGGCGCAGTGAAGAGCACGGCCACTGATTGGACTGCTGGCTGGGTGTACGGAAACTGATCAAAGGTCTCAGTTACACGAGACACCAACATGTGAGTAATTTCAGGGGGCGCCATTGGCGCCCCCTTTTTTTTTAATGACAGAAATATTTCAATTCAAAGATAAATTTCATCTTGTTCACCCAGTTGAAATATTACTGTCACGTTTGCTCATTACAATTTGCACGTCTTCCAGATTCAACCCCAATTACGGACACTTTAATTATGATTAAACGCGCTCTTCCCGCCGCGATCGCTATTGCATTGAGCAACATGCCTGTCATGGCTCAGGAACCAGCCACAACTCCCTCCAACGATTCACAGATCGAGGAGATTTCAGTCATCGGTCGCTATGTGCCTGATGAGAAGCGCAGCACTTCAGCGCTCTCCAGCGTACTGACCAATGAAGAGTTCTCCCGTTCAGGTGACACCAACATTGCCGAGGGACTGAAACGGGTGGCCGGCTTGAGCGTAGTAGGCGGTAAATATGTTTATGTACGTGGATTGGGAGAGCGATATTCCTCTGCGTTACTCAATGGTTCTTCCATGCCGAGTCCGGAACCGCTGAACCGTGTTGTTCCTCTCGATCTGTTTCCAAATGCCATCATGGATAGTGTTGTAGTGCAAAAAACCTATTCCGCCCAGTTCCCCAGTGAATTCGGTGGTGGTGTACTGCAAATGCGCACCAAGAAAAGCAGTGATGAATTTTTTGCCAATATTGCTACTTCTGTTGGCATTAAAGACGGATCGAATTTCTCCAGCGGCTTGCAGGCCAATACTGGCGGGAAAGATTGGCTGGGTTATGACGACGGCACTCGTGCAATGCCGGATTTGTTGAAACAGGCCACGGCCAATGGTCAACGCCTCCAGCGCAGCAGTCCATTCCTGAATACTGGCGGCTATTCGGCTGCGGAGCTGCAGACCATCGGTCAAAGCCTGAACAATGACTACGATCTGGGCACAAAATCACTGCCGGCCGACATTGGGCTTACAGGTTCTTTGGGAAACTATCACGACATTGGCGATGTCCGTTTCAACTATCTGGCCGCGGTCGACTACAAGAACAGTTGGGACAATCAGGAAATTGAACGTAACTCATATAAAGTGGGCGGCGTAGACGAACTCGTACGAGAGAATGCATTCACTTTCTATGGCACCGAAAACAACGTTGCGATCAGCTCAATACTCTCTACAAGTCTTGAGCTTTCCGAAAATCACTCCATTAGCGCCACCAATATTTTCCTGCGCCAGTCAGACAATAAGGCTGCAGATCAGATCGGTTTCTTTGGCGACGAAAGAATCGACAGCAAAATCACTGAAATTGAATTCATCGAGCGCGCACTGACCTCACATCAGATTCAGGGCGATCATTACTTCCCGGATTCCCACGAATTGAATGTTACTTGGCGCTATAACCAATCCACTGCAAATAGGGATGCACCGGATACTCGCGAGTACCGTTACGATCTGGTAGACAGCGACTACCGTTTCAATCTGCGCTCCGATGGTAACGTACGACGTTATAGTGAACTCAACGACAAGAGCACAGATTACGCGGTGGACACTAACATGGTGTTTTACGGACCGAAGAATTCAACTATCGTAATGTCTGCCGGATATTCGCAACAGGAAAGCGATCGTGACTACGAGATTCGTCGCTTTACATTCATTGAACTGGGTGGCGGAGCCAGCCGTCCAGGTTATCTGAATCAGTCTCTGTCTCAGATTCTTGCGCCAGAATACATCAGCCCGACCGAATTCGAACTTCGCGAGACAACGCGACCTACTGACACCTATGTTGCATTCCGTGACTTGGAGTCGTTCTATCTGCAATCGGAAATTAACTTTTCCGATCGTATACAGTTGCTGGCCGGTGTCAGACAGGAAGAGTATGAACAGGACGTCAGAACTTTTGACCTGTTCCGCCCGGAAAGCGAGATTGCTGCCAATCTTCAGACCAGCGATTTGTTGCCTGGTATCACCGCGACCTATATCCTTGGCAATCATCAATTCCGCGCTGGTTATAGCGAAACCACATCGCGTCCAGACTTCCGGGAACTTTCCCCAGCATCCTTCACCAATCCGCTT
>JBBSPQ010000042.1:0-9141 GCA_038258585.1 Pseudomonadales bacterium | reverse complement strand
TGTAAACTTGGCAGTATGTCTTTGATTGCGAAGTAAGTGTTGTATTCAACTGGGCGCACCGTATCCCAGGGCAGGGCGCCGTCAAGATTGCTCTCGCCCATTTCCTCAATCGCTTGATAACGATCGGGGAAGGCGATATCCGGAAGCACGCCTCGGTGTTGCGTGCTGGCACCAGAGATACGATAGAACTTGGAACGGGTGAGTTTCACCTGGCCGTAGTTCATCGGAATAATCTCTTGCACAGTTCCTTTACCGAAAGTCTGACCGCCCATGATCAAGCCACGCTGGTAATCCTGAATGGCGCCAGCAAAAATTTCTGAGGCAGACGCACTGGCACGGTTAACCAAGACGCCCAATGGGCCGTCGTAAGTTATTTCCGGATTGCCGTCACCATAGGCGCGAACAAAACCGTTGCGCAGACCTGAATAGCGAATTTGTACAGTGTTGCCTGTGTCTATGAACAGACCTACTAGATCGTTCGCCTCTGTCAGGGAGCCACCGCCGTTGTCGCGCAAGTCCATGACTACAGCGTCTACGCCTTCCTGCTTCAGTTCCTCCAGCAACACTTTGACGTCGCGGGTTGAGCTTTTGAAATCCGGTTGGCCAGCAGAAGCTGCTTCGAAGTCAAAATAGAAAGTTGGCAACTTGATAACACCGACCTTGTAGAGGCCATTGTGATAGCTGACTTCGATCACTTCCTTCTTGGCAGATTGATCCTCAAGCTTCACTGTGTCGCGAGTAATGGCAACTTCGTGAGACTGGGTTTCACCCGTGGCCTCAGCGGGAATAACCGTCAGACGGACAACGGTACCTTTCTCGCCACGAATCTGATCGACAACATCATCTAGGCGGAGCCCAATGACATCCTTGGTTTCACCGTCAACGCCTTGTGCGATACCGATGATGCGATCGCCAGCCTTGAGTTCTTTACCTCGTTCCGCTGGACCACCCTTGATGAGTTCGACGACCTTGGTGTACTCCTCCTCAGAGGTGAGCTGGGCACCGATGCCCTGTAGCGAAAGTCTGAGACTCATGTTGAAGTTTTCAGAATCGCGAGGAGAGAAGTAACTGGTATGCGGATCAATGGAGCTTGCTACAGTCCCCAGATAGGATTGGAAGATGTCACGGTTGTTTGTCTTGAGCACCTGATTCAATTGAGTGCGGTAGCGTTTTCCCAGTCTCTCTTTAATCTCAGCCGTGTCGAGTTTGGCGAGCTTGAGGCTGAGGGCGCTGTTTTTGACGCGTTGTCGCCAGAGTTCATCCAGTTCAGCTGTCGTGGTGGCATAGGGAGCGTCTTCGCGATCCAGCTCGATGGATTCGTCAATAGTGAAATCGATGGTATCGAGTGAACCTTCGACTTGATTAATGGCGTAGACGAGTCTTTCTAGTAATCGGTGATGGTAAAGATTGTAAATCTCGAATGCGGGATCGATGCTGCCGCTTCTGAGGGTGTCATCAAGCTGGTTGCGATACGTCGATAGTTTGTCGATGTCTGACTGCAGGAAGTAGAGTTTCGAGCCATCCAGAGCTTCGATGTAGGCGTCGAAAACGACCTGTGAGAAATGGTCATCGACCATGACGCGGGAATAATGTTTGTCTTCGAGCTCCGCCAGCAACTCTGCGGCGGTGCGTCCATAAATCGGTTCGGAGGATAATTCTGTGTATAACGAATCCACATCCAGAACCGGGTTTAGCAACTCTACATCCAGAGTTTCCTGAGCCGTGATGCTGATCGATCCGAACCCCAGCGTGAAAGCCAGCGCCGTAATCAGTGCTTTGTACTTGAAGAATGCACTCAATGCTGAATTTCGTCCACGTACTTCATGTGTTCTGTTCATATCGCCCCGCATGGTATCGGTGTGTGTTTCAATTCTATATACGACTCAACAACTGAGTCATGAGCCAAAATCTTTAAACGCCTACTTATAAACAACGAAGTTGCCAAATACTAGCACTAAATGTCACCAAATTATGACGAAGTGTGGCAATTAACTGAGCTGTCGAGTCTATAACGATCGCTTAACCTCAGGAAGGTGTAAGCCATTATTTATTGCGTCTTGTGACTGCGCGCACTTTACCTGCGCACATCGCCGATGTTCAATTAATGTTTGATCTGCTTGTCTCGGGCGCTGGCATGACGCTCGGTTCTCTCGACATCGATATATCTGTCAGTAATCGCACTTGAACCGTGTCCGGCGTCATCCCGTACATGTTCGCGGGGTCTGATTTTGACGTCGTCGGATATTCCCGTGTGACGCAGCCAGTGAACAGTGGCAGCTGAAAGACGCTCAGCCTCGTCAGGGAAACCGGAGCTGCGCAACTTTTCTTCCGCATAATCGAAACATTTCTGCACGATGCCGCGAATCTGTCTGGTGCTCGTAATGCCTCCTCTGCCACGTGTCTTGTGAATCAAGGGAGATAGTTCGCCGGGCGCAGGCAAAGACTTCAGCCCACGCGCAAGGCGATAGCGGCGCAAGGCTGCCAACATCTCATTACTAACCGACACCTCGCGCTCTTTGTTGCCCTTGCCGACTGTGGTAAACCACCAGTTGCCTTCCTGATCGGGCTGGAAATGTCCCATCTGCGGTGCCCAGCGGGGAGTCTCCACCAACTCGGAAATACGCAGGTACATGGCATACAGTGCGTTCATGATAAACAGGGTGCGTTCGTGGTTCATATGATCTGTATCGGCCATTTGTTCGGCAGCCTCAATCACAAAATCCCATTGCAGAGGAGAGAGACGACGAATCTGTGCCTTACCCTGTTGTTTGCGCAGAAATTTACTTTTTTGACGAATCTGGGCAACGGGATTCGCGCTCAGTTTGTTTTCCTGAATCAGAAAATTAAAGTAGCTGCTAAGCACGCTGAATAGAGACTGCAACGCCGATTGCGAACAAGTGTACTCGCCGCTCGTGCAAACATAAGGGCGCCATTCAGGATTAGATTCACGTTGCCCATTGCGGTTAATGAAGCGTGACACATTCTTTTCACCGATCCAGGCCTTTGGTGGATATTTTGAGAACTCTGCGTAGGCTTCGATGTCTTCACGCTTAATGCTGGCTACCGGACGCTTGACGATTAGCCAGCACCATTGCAGAAAATGCTCGAGCTCGCGACGGTAAGTCGAAAAAGTGTCAGGGCTGCCACGGTAGCTGTAGAGAAATTCGCTGGTGAGTTGAAAGTCCTCCAAGGCGTTCTCCACAGGCTCAGCCAGCAGATGATCGATCGACTGCGCAGCATGCTTGAATGGATTTGGCATTTCTTCGAGGGTATCGAATAGGGCTTGGGGATTCTTAATTCTGGTCATGATTCTTTAGTAATGCATGGTTGAGTAGCGCACGATGTTATTTGTTATTGCTGGTGGTTCTAGTTGCCAGTTCTTGCTGAAAAGTCTCGTTATATATTATGATGCATAACGCTATAATTCTGAGCTGCACTAGCTTTATGGAGAGTGGGCAATGAAAGGTAAAGTAACACATATAGTGGTTTTCGCACTCGCGGTCGTGACCGCCAGAGCCGAGGCTGACGAGTTGCTCATTGCCGTCGCCTCCAATTTTGCGACGACACTAAAAAAGATAAGTTCAGAGTTCGAAGGGCAGACCTCTCACAAAGTGACGCTGGTCAGTGGCGCGACAGGGCGGTTGTATGCGCAGATTTCCAGTGGCGCGCCCTATGACATCTTCTTCTCTGCCGATACCGAAACTCCCGTCAGACTGGAAGTGGAGAGTAAAAGTATCGCAGGCACTCGCATTCACTACGCCAGTGGTCGACTGGCTTTATGGAGTAAGACTGCGAATTATGTGGATGATGCAGGTTCAGTGCTGAAAGAGGGCGACTTCCGCAGCCTTGCGATCGCCAATCCACGACTCGCCCCCTATGGCGTGGCCGCTATTGAGGTGCTGACAGCGATGGGATTGCAGGATACTCTTGCCAGTCGTTTTGTCATGGGGGAAAACATTGCTCAGACATTTCAGTTCGTAGACACAAGCAACGCCGAGCTCGGTTTCGTGGCATATTCGCAAGTGTTAGCAACTGGGGAGCAGGGATCCTACTGGCTAGTCCCTTCGCGCTACCACCAACTTTTGAAACAGGAACTGGTGATGTTGAAGGAGAGTGGGGCGGCACGAGAGTTTCTGACTTTCCTGCAACAGGAATCTGTGCAGAAATTGATTGTACAAAGTGGATACGAACCTCCCGCTTCACAAAATAACTAAAAATAACTAAGGGAAGGAATGAATGCCGTTGGAAAGTGACATCATAGCGCTGTGGATTACTCTGCGCCTGGCATTCATAACGGTACTGATTCTGCTGACCTTGGGAACACCGCTAGCCTGGTGGTTGGCCAACACAAAGTTTCGTTTCAAGGCGGTGATAGAGGCAGCAGTAGCTCTGCCTTTGGTATTGCCACCGACCGTGCTGGGCTTCTACATGCTGGTGGCCATTGGTCCCAACGGCCCTATCGGAGAGTTTATGGCCGCCATAGGTGCCAGACCTCTCGCATTCAGCTTCGCCGGTTTGGTCATTGGTTCAGTTTTTTACTCACTTCCCTTTGTTGTACAGCCGTTGCAGAGTGCGTTTTCTACTTTAGGTAAAGCTCCGCTGGAAATTGCTGCCACGCTGGGAGCTGGCCCTCTAGATCGTTTCTTTACCATCGTGGCGCCTCTCACCAAGTCGGGGTATCTGACTGCTACCGTGTTGGGATTTGCGCATACGATGGGCGAATTTGGTGTTGTCCTGATGATAGGCGGCAACATTCCCGGACGTACTCAGGTGCTGTCGATTGCAATTTATGATCACGTGGAAGCACTCGACTACGGCAGTGCACACTGGTTGTCCGCCGCTTTGCTCGTGTTCTCCTTTCTGTTGCTGTTGCTGGTTTATGGACTGAACAGACGCTTCGATGTGGTGAAGGTATGAGCATTCACGCGCGTATTCATTTACAGAAAGGCGCCTTCATTTTGGACGCTGAATTTACGGTGCCGGGGGACGGTGTTACTGCCCTGTTCGGTCGCTCGGGTTGCGGCAAGAGTACTTTACTGCGCGCCATTGCGGGTCTGGAACATCCGCTGCCAGGAAGCACTATTTCAGTAAACGGAATTGTCTGGCTCGAGGATAGTAAGTACCTGTCTGTCCATCAACGACGAGTAGGGTATGTGTTTCAGGATCCTGGCCTGTTCAATCATCTGCGCGTGCGCGGCAATCTGATGTACGGTTTCAAGCGCAAGCAGACACCAGATTCGGGCCCGGCCCCTGATGAGGTTATCGCCATGTTGGGGCTTGAACGATTTCTGGATCGCTATCCGCAGACATTATCGGGAGGTGAGCGTCAGCGCGTCGCCATAGGTCGAGCGTTGTTGAGCGCGCCTGATCTATTGCTGATGGATGAACCTCTCGCTGCGCTCGATATGAAGAGCCGTGATGAAATCCTGCCCTTTCTTGATAGCCTATGTGTTACTGCCCGTATGCCAGTGCTCTACGTAAGCCATTCACCAGATGAAGTCGTACGTCTCGCCGAAAATCTGATCGTAATGGGAGGGGGCAAAGTCATTGCACATGGCGAACTTGCTGATGTACTGAGTAGGGAGGATTCTCCGATCGCCCAGAGCGACGAGGCCTTCAGTGTCTTGTCCTGCACTGTTCAGAAGTTGGACGGGCCTTGTCACCTTAGTGTGCTCAACACACGCAGTGGCGAATCTGTCTTTGTTCCCAGAGTGTCGCTCAACGATCGCACTAATATCCGGTTGCGAATTAATGCACGGGACGTCAGTCTATGTACGCAACGGCCTGTAGGTAGCAGCATTTTGAACATTCTTGAAGTGCAAGTTGCTCAGATAGTGCCGCCAGATCATAAGGGGCAGCAGTTGGTGCGAGTCAGGTTGCGTGGAACTGACGAGCTTCTGCTGGCGCGAATTTCCGAATACTCCTGCCAAGAGCTTGGGGTTGCCGAAAATATGCATTTATATGCGCAAATTAAAGCAGTTGCGCTTATAGGTTAAAGTAATTAATCAATATTAATGAGCGGATAGTTTTAGTAGATCCGGTTCGGAGAAAATCATGAAATCTCAATTTAGTCGTCTCAGTGCGGTAGTTAATTCCGCTATAACCAAACAGTTGGCGGTTATCGTGTTGTTGGCTGCGTCCTTGCCCTCCATGAGCATCGCACAGCCTTCTGCTGCTTCTGCACGTCCGTCCGCCAGCTCGGCCCTGGGCGAGGTGATGAACTACCGGGAATACACCTCAGATTTTGCCAGTGCTGGACAACCCACCCGCGAGCAGTTCTCCGCCATCAAAGACAGCGGGTATGAACGCGTTATCAACATCGCCTTCAGCAATATCGGCACGGGAATTCCGGAAGAAGACCAGATTGTGAAAGGGCTGGGCATGGATTACCTGCAGATTCCTGTGGATTTTGCGAATCCTACGATCCGCGACTTCAACGCGTTCGCTGACGCTATGCGCCGAGAGCCGGAGATGAAAACGTTGCTGCACTGTCAGGTAAACGCCCGTGCTACCGCATTCAGTTTTCTGTATCGCGTGATTTATCAGGATGCACCCGTTTCAATTGCCAAGGCATCCATGAACTCTGTTTGGCAACCCAATGCTGTGTGGCGCGACTTCATCTTTGAGGTGCTCGAGGCTAACGGTAAATCTCACGATTGCGACGATTGTGATTGGACGCCGCCGCCACCAAGACAACAGTAAAGAGGAGAGGGATGTGAGAGTGCTCGTTGCAGGTGCGGGGTCTACGGGCGGTTTCTTTGGCGGCAAGCTCGCTCAGGCGGGAAAGGACGTCACTTTCTTGGTTCGACCAGGACGCGCGGCCCATTTAAAGAATGGCGGCCTACAAATTCTGTCACCCTATGGAGACTTCACTGTCGCCCCCAAACTGTTAACTGCGGATGATATCACCGCGCCCTTCGATCTCATTTTACTGGCTGTAAAATCTTACTCACTTAAAGCGGTTCTTGCTGATATCGCCGCTGCAGTTGGGCCTAGGACGATGATCCTTCCACTCTTGAACGGCATGGCGCACGTTAAGTCGATTGCCGAAGCATATGGCCCTGGGGCGATGATAGGAGGGGTATGTAAGGTAAACACGTTGCTAGATGATGAGGGGCGGGTGATTCACACCAGCAAATACTGTGATCTGGTGTACGGAGAGATGGATGGTTCTCGCTCCGAGCGTATTGTTGCACTCGATAGATTGCTGCAAAACGCCGGGTTTACTGCCTCATTATCGCTCTCAATCAAACGTGATATGTGGGAGAAATGGGTAATGATTGCGTCTTTGGGAGGCATCAACACTCTCACTCGGGCCAGTGTCGGCGAAATTGCGTGTACAGCCGGGGGCACCGAATTTGTTAAGGATTTCATCGCCGAGATAGGCGGTATTGTAAGTGCTGTTGGCCATCCTGTGACTGTCGAGTTCCTCGCTAAGATTACCCATGCACTTAGCAACGAAGACTCGACGTTGACATCATCGATGTATCGAGACTTTCAGGCCAATCTGCCGGTGGAGGCTGACCAAATTTTTGGTGATCTATTAGCACATGCCAAACAGCAGAAAGTGGACGCGCCCTTGCTGTCGGCTGCGTATCTGACTCTGAGGATTTATCAGAGATTACGTGGTAGTTAACAATTTGTGCCGGGATGATTTCAGTGTCTTTCGGTGGTTATACTGAATCCCATGAACATTACCTTGACAGGCACAACGAGCGGCGTAACCCGATGAATCGATATTTCGAACGCCTTTGGCAAGTCCTAGCGAAGTCAGGCAGAAACGGTGAGCAAACTGGCGTGGCGAAGGCGCTGGCTGAAGTAGACCGGACACTGCCAGTGATCTGGCTGTTAGGTAAAACCGGTGCAGGAAAGTCATCGCTTATCCGCGCCCTGACCGGTCTGAGCGCCGTCCAGGTGGGCAATGGTTTTGCGCCATGTACACGCACTGCCGACATGCTCGATTTTCCAGAAGACCTGCCGGTGATGCGTTTTCTCGATACCCGGGGCTTGGGCGAGGCCGGTTATGATCCTGCCGCTGATCTTGATGCCTGTGAAAAAAGCAGCCATGTTCTACTAGCGGTGGCACGCCTAGACGATCCGGTACAAAGCGAGGTGGCAGCGGCGATAGCCGCCGTGCGCAAGCGTCGCCCGCAGACCCCCATTATCGTGGTCCACAATGGCGCGGATCTGCTTCCCGAGGAGCAGATCCGCTTTAGGGCCCGTCAGCAGACTCAGGAGGTTTTCGAAAACGCCGCTGACAGAAAATTACCCTGTGTTGAAACGGTACTCCTGTCCACAGAAGCCTGTGATACGCAATCGGGAATCGATGCTCTGGTGACGCAGCTAGATGCAGTTATTCCCGACGTTGCGCTGTTGCTGGCGCGGGAGGAACATCGAGGCGCTGAGCGCGGTGCATTCTCCGAGCTGCGCGCCAGGGTGCTGTGGTATGCGAGTGCCGCTGGCGCTTCTGACGTGGTGCCTGTATTAGGGGGAGTCACGGTGCCGGCCATTCAAGCCGAGATGTTGCGCAAATTAGGCAAGCGGTACGCCGTGGAATGGACCCGCTCACGCATGACCGAATTTACACTGGCAATGGGAGCTGGTGCCGTTGCTCGGTACGGTGCCAGTTATGCAATTCGTCAGCTAACCAAACTAATTCCTGTGTATGGGCAGACCGCGGGTGCCGCCGCAGCGGGGGCCGTCAGTTTTACCGCGACCTATGCGTTAGGGCGAGCGGCAGCGTTCTATCTTCACCGGACACAGCAGGGCCTCGCTATTGAAACTGATGAACTGCGCGCGCTGTATACCGATGCTTTGAGGAGGGCGCGACGTGAAAGGCGGCGATAAACTACTTCGGGCACTTTTGCGCTGGGATCATCTGCTGATGGCGCTAGCGCTAGGCTTGCCTTTTGTCTTGTTGATGCCGTTGGGGGTTCTCTGGCTTGTGGAGAATGGGGGCATTTTGTGGTTTCTCGGCCTGGTTTTGCTGCCCGGTGCGGTGCTGTTCCTGCTGCGCGGTGTCCTGCGTAAGCGCGCTCGCAGACGCACTGAAACCACCACGGATGTCGATGATCTGGCGGTTAAGCCGGACCCGGAGTGGCTGCATAGAGAGAAGGAGGTGTTTGCCGAGGTAAGCGGGCA
>JBBSPQ010000041.1:0-9161 GCA_038258585.1 Pseudomonadales bacterium | reverse complement strand
AGGGAGCGGGCTGATGGGCAGCACTGAGATTTGCGTTGGGCTGATTAAGGTCGGCTGGCTCGCGTCTGCCATTGGAATATCAACCGTTGGAAATGGCAGCGACGTGGGCAGCGAAGCGGTCTCGTTAGTTGCCGGGATTACCTCGCTAGGAATCTGTGCTGCTTCAGTCGGAATATCCAATGTCGGGAAGGGAAGCGCTGTTGGCAGCGATGACCCTTGATCGGTTTGTGCTGTACTTAATAACCGCGTTGTCTCAATCGTTGGCACGTACGCGGTTGGCTCGATGACGGTTTCGGTGTTCACAAGCGTTGGCTCGTTGGTGAGTTGTTCGGCAACCTGCGTCGCAGGAACGGTCATTACGAGGAACGAATCGATAGCAACTACGCCAGCGGCAGGAAGGATGCGAACGTCATGATCACCCACGCTCAAATCAGCGACCATCACCTGGCCTATGCTGTAGTCGTTGGAGTTCGTGTTGATCACCTGCTTGGTGACACCATCCACCTCAATCGTAAACTGCCCGAAGGATGGCCCGGTCACGAAGTCCACCCCAATAACCTGTCCGTTGAAATGCAGCGAGAGGGTTCCAGAAAGATCGAAATTGAGGAGGTAAGTGTCTCCGCTGGCTCCGCTTGGCTGTGACATCTGTCGCCATCCAGAGACGCCTGTAATCACCGGTGAATCCGATTCGACGACAGTGAAGTTCTGACTGACCGCCGGCGCGACCAATCCGAGTTCATTCGCGGGCGGCGACATCTGAACGAGTGAAGCGGTTTCTGTATTTACAACTGTGGGCGTCAAGGTCACCGTATCAGTTAGCATCGGGGTGATCGTATTCGTCGGAGTTGGGGTGCTGACAGCGGCATCAGCCGCAAATGACTGAACTGCTGCCACCACCATGCTTGTCCCGGTTTGGATAATGAGCTGCGGTTTATGAGTTGATTCTCGACTGCCATAACTGACCGCAGTTGGATTTATTGAAGTCAGCGCCAGGCTTACTAATCCGTTTGCCTTTACAAGCGAAGTTACGTCGACCTCAGTCCAGGTATTCGAATTAAAAGCTGCGACGGAAGAAACGACAATGCTCCCCACCGAAGGCGCATTGTTATACGTGATCGTCGTTTCGCCCCAACTCGTGTTGTTTACGGGGCGCACATCATATCTGACGCTGGAACTGCTGTTGGCGTATATTCGCAATTTGGCGCTTGTAATTGAACCACTGACACCCTGAACGTTGAAGCGCATGAAGGTGCGGACAACCGGACTGGCGTCAGTTCGCACGGTTGTCGAAATACCATAGTTCCTGGATGATGCCGAAGAATCAACGACGCTGTCGGCAACCGGGTTGAAGGTCAGCGAACTTGCTGGAGTCGATGTGAAAGTAGCCGGAGTTGGTGTAGGAGTTACCGGAGCATTCGTTTGGGTTGGCAGTGGCGTAACCGTCGATGTGCTCGTCGTGTTCGCGAACAGATCGCTGAGATCTGTTGCATGAGCGGCATCACCAAGCAAGGGCTGGACTCCCAAAAGCTGCTGCACAGTTCGTAGTGTTGAGCTATGGGTATAGTGGATGGTGTTCGAATAGCCGCGCTTGGCGTTGGGGGAAAGCACAATCAATCCAATGGGGCCGTCGCTCCCTTCACCTTCATCCCAGGTGATGATAATTGTGCCACCATTCTTATAAGCGTTCGACGCCTGGATAGCGGGTATGGCTTTCGACAGCCAGTTATCCCCGTTCTTAACCGAATTGCTGCTCGCGCATCCGCTTGAATCGTGCATATCGTTGCACAGGTTCGGCGTGATGAAGCTGTATCTGGGGACAATTCCAGCGGCAATATCGGTCGCGAGTTCGGTATAGGGTCGTACATGCGCGATGCAGTAAGGCGACAGTGAGTTGTTGGTTCCGGTCACGTCGTTGAAAAAGACCATCGGGTTATGTCTGGGTGCGTACTTTCCCGTGCCGCTGAGAGGACAGACTGTTCCCGAAATATCTTCTTGATACGATTTCCAGGAAATGCCCGCTGAATTCAACTGAGTTGTTAAATGCGCGGTCGAGGACAGATGATTGGTAGAGGGCGGATTGTCATCCTTGATTCCGAAATTCGTTCCGGCTTCGAGCCAGAGATAATTCGGTTCGCTTGGATGCATACCGGGCGGGTTGTAATAGGCTTCGGCGTGAGCGCCCTGGCTCAGTAGCGAATTGAGGTATGGTGCGGACGAGCTACCTTTGATCTGACTCCAGTTATGGTTTTCCATTACGATCAAGAAGACACTCGCTCCCTGCAACGTTGCTGGAGTGGCGGCAGCAATCGTTCTAGGCGCAGTCGCCGTTGCGGGTCTCGGAGTAGGTGATGGAGTAAATGTCGCGGGTCTGGGAGTTGGTGATGGGATGGCTGTCGCCTGTACGCCTGCGCCGGTTCCGGCTGGAAGCGCGGGAAAACGCCGTGCCATAATCTGAATATACTGGCTTTGGAAAGGCGCACCATTCAACGCAACTGTGGCTGTGCCTGTTTTGGTTTGCTGCATTTGAATTCCTGGCTCAACCGAAGTTCCCTCACCCCACTCATTCCAGGTTTCGACGAGTTTCCACTGGGTATTTGCTGCGACCATTGCCACTGCTGCCGTTTCAAAATCAGTCGTGCTGCGAGCGAGCAGAGGGGAATTCCCCTCTTTCCAGAAACCAGGACTGATGAATGCTGAATAGGGTGTGTGAGTTGCTGTGCGGACCGCAGGGGCATACTGATGCCAACTATCGGGCTGAGAGCTGCAGCTTTTGTAACCTGAGAATAGTTTCAGCACGAGATAGAAGTTTACGCCAGACTGTGCGCGTGCCTGAAGCCAACGTGTGACCATTGAGCAACCATCGGTTCCATCCGCATAGACAAACAGGACAGGCCGACCGTTGATTTTCAGGAAGGAGGGCTGATTGACGTAGTTAGCGTTGATGTATTTCAGGTCGGACACAATTTCTGTGACGGACGGATTTGCGATGGACTCTTTCTCGTAGTAGAGCGCCAAGCGCATATTCGGATAAGGATTATCGGCCTGATTCATCCAGTTCGTGACAATTTGTCGAAATGAAACGTCAGTTCGTCCCTGGGTGGCATAAATGCCGGGGTTGTCGTTTGTAGGTGAAACCGACTGTCCCCACCATGAACTAATGGCAACTTCAATTTTCGCGCTCGCCATCTGGTTGAGCTGCCAATAAAAGATCCCTTTGTCACGCGAACTATAGAGACCAATGGTTGGATTAATGGCTCCGCTTGTTGCGTTGTAAGCGCCAGGCGGAATCGGTAGAAAGTTGGAAAACCAGTTGGTCGTCGGTGTATGACCGTTTCCTTCCCAGTTTCCCCATGAACCATCGACGCTGGGGCTTTTATACCAAGGATAGAAAAAGGTTGCATAAATCGAACCCGTCGGCTGAAATGCCGACTGAACGCTTTGGCCATTCAATGGGTTGTTCGCTGCATCGATATCGAGGTTATTCTGCGCCTGCAATTGGAAGAGTGATTGTTGTGACAGAAGCAGGCAAAGAAGAATAGTTGCCAAACGCGAACCAGTTCGTGCTGATAAAAAGCAACTCATGACTCGTTTTATCGCATATTCGGGTCGGAAATCACTGGATATAGATCGATTAAGGTTCATAGAGTAGATGCTCCTCTTTTGAACGTCAGATGCGCGTTTCAGTGCTCTGCCATAAGGGCAGAACACGCTGTTCTCAGTGAACGCGCGACTTATGTTTCATCGGTTAAATTCGGGCTGATATTGCCTGTGCTAGGGTACGGTGCTGTCAAATGCACCATTCAGGCTGGATTGCATCGAGGTAATTGCTACATCCATAAATCTCAAATTAGATATGGCAGAATTACTGATGCGAAGTTGTGGAGAAACAAAATGTTTCGCTGCTTGCCACAGTAGTTTTCAGCGATTTCAGACATGATACTTCCTCTTATCGGACGGTCATTTTCTATGATGCCACGACGCTGAGCCGACACCAAAGCAAATTGGAGTGACCAATTTCGTCGTCAAATATAACGAAAATGTCATCTTCCTTCTGGTCATGGTAACGGGTAGAGTTTGAATTCATGAATAGACATAAAGTACCGAAATCCGTAAAGAAGCTAACAATTTTTAAACCAAAATACTCTTATTGCATTGTGTAATTCAAAGACTGAGAAGGGGAAATTTGAATAATTTGGAGGTTTGCTCACGTATGTTTTTTGTTAGGAATTTTCAGCATAAAGAGAGCGTAGTTGCTTAAAAGCAACTACGCTCTTCATCGTTTATTGCTTCCGTTTTATGAGTAGCATATATGGGGATTTAGGATGCAGCAGGATAGATACTAAACAAGTCACTCAGGTTCGTCGTATTGGCGGCATCACCCAACAAGGGTTTCACCCCGAAAATTTCCTGAATCGTTCGCAACGTGGAACTGTGCATGTAATGAATTGTATTCGAGTAGCCTGCTTTGGCGGTCGCCGAGAGGATGATCATACCAATCGGCCCATCGCTACCCCCTTCCCCCTCGTCCCAAGTGATAAATACGATCCCACCATTCTTGTAGGCATCGGAATTGAGAATGACAGGAACTTCGCTCTTCAGCCACGTGTCCCCATTTTTGATAGCGCTCTTGGAGTCACAGCCGCTGGAATCGTGCATGTCATGGCAGAGGTTAGGCGTAATGAAGTTATAGTGTGCCGTATTTCCGCTGGCAAGGTCATCCGCCAATTTGCTGTAGGGGCGCACGTGAGCGATGCAGTATGTTGAGTTCGGGTTGTTTGTGTCGGTCACATTGTCGAAATAAAGCATAGGATTGTGTTTTGGATCGTAGTGACCAGAAGCAGTCAGAGGGCAGGTATCCCCCTTAATATCTTCCTGATATGATCTCCACGAAATACCCGCTCCATCTAATAGCGTCGTCAGATGGGTTGTTGTGGCCTGATGATTTTCAGAAGGCGCGTGGTCGTTGGAGATATTAAAATCGGTCCCGGCTTCCAGCCACAGATAATTTGGCTCACTAGGATGCACGCCAGGGGGATTATAGTAGGCTTCGGCGTGAGCGCCCTCGGCGAGCAACGTCCGATTAATATAGGGAGCCGCGCGGCTGTCTTTGATCTGACTCCAGTTGTGATTTTCCATCAGGATCATAAATACTGTGGGGATTGGCTCTGACGTCGCTTCCAGAGCGTAAAGCGGAATTCCACCTAGAAGCACAAGCAGAGCCGCACAGAAAAACAATGACCTTCGCATAACCTTTACTCATCCGATCTAAACTACAGACATCTAACGATAAAATCCGTATGCAACGCCCACTCATTAGTGGCTTCGATGCCTATGATGACGCTCACAGGTTGAGAGGCCGATTACTCGGTGAGGTCGATCACTAATTCTGGTGAGTTTGGCCCTTCCCTGCTTGAGTAGGATAGGGATGTTGGGCTTGAGGTCGATAGCCCGAACGTGTAAACCCCGTTACCCTGAACGGCTAATGTGACATCTGTCGATGTCCAGATATTTGCGTGCAACGAGGAGTTGAAATCCAGCTGATCAGCAAATTCAGGGGCATTCTGATAAGTGATTTCTTTTTCATGCCAGGTATTATCTGGCACGATAGAAACATCGTAGCCATAGACAGAGGCGGTATTGCTAAATATCCGTAAGATCGCACTCGAAACATGACCCTCAGGCAGACCTTGCACACTAAAACGTATATAACTTCGTATGTCTGGTTCAAGATCAGTTCTCAGGGCCGCTGAGACACCATAATTCGTGCCGGAATTCGAGTCATCGATAAAACTGTCAGAATCAGCGGCAAACGTCAGCGTGGTCTGAGCTGGCAGCGTAATTGAATCAGGCATGGATAATGATGAATGCATGTTGGACAAATCGATAGCATCAACGGCGTATGTATAGGTTTTTCCCAGAGCAACTTCGGTATCCAGATAGCTGAGGTTGTTGCGTCCCATCGTTTTTAAAATTTCCCCATCACGATAAATAGTGTAGCCGCTGATTCCGAGATTGTCCGTCGCTCCAAGCCAATTCAGATTGACATGATTGAAGCTGTCCAGAGTTAGGCCGAGACTCGAAGGTGTGGTCGGCGGAATCAGATCATCCTGTGCGCCATGACAGGTTATTGTTCCTGAATCGAGGATATTTCCATCAATGTTGATATATTCGTAGGTCGTCCCGTTTGAATTGAGCACAAAGTAGAGTGCTCCGAAAGCACTTGGCGAGCTGTCGTAGCCAACGACGACCCGATCATCGCTAGCTATAAAAGGCTGTATACCATGCCCGCCGCCGCCTGCCACAAACTCGGTGATGCCATTTTGAAGATCAACATTCCCAGTCCTGTCAAGCGGCTTCCAGCGTTGGTAACCGTGATCATGTCCATTCAATACGATGTCCACATGATGCTGCGCCAGCAGCGCCCAGACTGGATCCATACGATGAGTTTTCGGTTCGGGGCCAATCGAATACACAGGCTGATGCCAGTAAGCCAGCGTACATTCCGCAGTGTCATTCGCGAGATCGTTGACTAGCCATTGATACTGTTTTGAACCCGGCTGCTGTCTGACCTGACTATTGGCATTGAGCGCAATGAAATGCCAGCCGTTCGCATTAAAGGAATAGTAGATAGGATCATCATGTCGCGTATTCCAGTAATCCTGGTAGCCAAACGCAGCACCCTTCACATACTCGTGATTGCCGATGACCGGATCCGTGATGTCGCGAAACTGCCCAAAGTACTGGGTAATTCCATACCAGTTATAAAACTCGGTATAGGTTCCTTTTTCATAAACATCACCCAGATACAAAAACAGGTTGGGCGACCAAGAGGCAATTAGGTCTGTCACTTCGGGAGTTTCGCCACTGGCTCCGTCGCCAGCCGCAGCCAATATGAACGGCTGCCCAGCAGCGGGCGCGCTGCCCGATGTTGGTACAAACAGGCTGCTACTGCCTGACGGTGCGCGGCTGAGTCCGTTTCTAAACTCCAGGTGGATTTCTGCTGGCTGAGTCTCAAATCCATCTCGCATTTCGGCTCGAACCGATAAACTGCGGTTGGCATCAGCGAAATGATCGCTTGGCAGTACGAATGTGTATGGTGCAGTGTAATCGGTCAGCAGATGAGTATCGTCAAGGAGAAACTCGACTGATTGCACATTGGAAGCATTGTCAGATTTTGTTACCTCCGCCGTTACCGTTACATCGCCAGCAATACTCGCGCTGTCATCCGGTGTACTGATGCATAACATAACGCTGTAGGCTTGTCCTGGTGCGCTGCTGGTCAAACAATTGCTTTCACCTTCTGCAAAAGCAAGCCCAAATACTAACGTCATAGCCCCCAATCCAAGCCAGATAAGCTTTGCAGCCCTCCGTAGATATTCCATATTGCTTTTCTCTTCTAGCGTGATGAATTCAATAGTATCAGAGCGTCACGTTCTGCGTCGACGCCGCTAGCCGTTCCTGATGACCTTAACAACACAAGCTGAAATTACTATCCGTACGGACTTAATGCTTAGTGAGAACGGTGAGAGGGAATATCGTAATGCTTGCTAACCGCAGTTTCCCCTCGTCACTACAAGGCTTGAACTGATCCAACCTGACGTCCCCAGGTAAGTGACCTGATACCAGCCGGATTGGAATGACAACACACGAAGTGTCGTTTGCTCAGGCACACCCGCAACGGTCGCGCTAGTGGTCGATGCAGATTGTCGCATTCGTGAAGCTACAATAGTTGTCACTTCGCAGGCACTCTGGCTGTCTGCAGTGGTGGTCATCTCAGCCGTTGCTTCAACAGTACTTGTCGAGTCTGTAAGTCCTAAAATTTCGGCGCTCATCTCTTCCGTCGCTGTCGTCTCGGCAGTGACTTCTAAAGTATTCGTCGGGGATGGGGTTGGCGTTGTTGTGCTTCTTGGTGTTCGCGTCGGTAAATGAGTGGCGGTATTTCTAGGTGTGCGTGTTGGTCTTGGTGTTCGACTAGGCGTGATTGTAAACGTATTGGTAGGTGTGGGTGTGACACTTGCTGTTGGCGTAGGAGTAATCGTACTGGTTGGCAATCCGGGTGCGGATGCATCGATATAAAGCTTACTTTGCGGGTTCTTGCTGTTCGACCATGTGACTCCGCCATTGGACGACGATTGGTAGCCTACGAAGCCAAACAACCCGGATGGAGGTTGTGAGGGTTCTGAACCGATCCACTGGCTATTATTCGTCGCATAGACGACCAACCAGTACGTTTTTCCGGCACTGAGCGTGAGTGGGGTGGGAGGCTCAGTCGTAAAATTGCCCGCGGCGTCGGGAGCGAGAGAGATTGGGTGCAACGTTTCAACCAACTCTCCAGGGTTCTTATTTCCATCCACCCAAATCTCCACGACAACCGAGCGGTCGCTGGAGCCAATATTCGCGAGTTGGAGAGTGACAAAATTTAGCGTAAAGTCATTGTCGGCGGGAATGGTGAACCCTGCTGCCCTTTTAGTCATCGGGCGAATAGTTGAAGACTTACCATCACCAGTCGTCAGGTTGCTGAGTACAACCACCGCCTGGGCTGGCTTTACATTGAGCAGCGCGAGTCCAATCCCTAGGGTAGTCAGAAGTAGCAACAAAAGATGAGAGAGTTTTATCGGTTTCACAGTTTTCACTTCGCGATGATAAAATATCCGGGAGTTGGGCTAAGTTTTTCGCAAGACACTTTGTGATCTAGCTTAACAAGATTCGAAATTCTCCGCAAACTGAAACTTACCTTCGAAAACGAACCCTTAAATGCAGCAAACTAGTCTCGTCCCCAAATTCAGCGCAAAACCCCTTTGTCTGGCTCGATTTTTTCATGATCTTCATATCGCATTCAATCAATCTGCCGCTATAGTTAAACCGATTTCTTCATCAGAAAATAAATGGCACCGACCAACTAGACATATCGCCTGATGCAACGTAACCATGGATGATTTTCTCTACTTTTCTACTGGAGCTTCATAGAATATGGACTTTCCCCAGACTGTCGTACTCGGGGCATTTGCCGGTTTTACTATTTGAACTGATTCAAACTATTGGATTGAGAAGGGTTGATAGTGCATCATGAAAGAAAAACCTCGCCAAAGGTGGACTCCCATGAGCACTATCCCTATCAGTGTAACCGAAGAACAATTCGATGAGCATGTCCGACCTTTGCT